>NZ_PSZL01000006.1:0-116053 GCF_002964915.1 Apibacter sp. wkB309 | reverse complement strand
CCATTCTTCTCACGGGATTCTGAGCAGTTTCCCCGCTAATGTCCATTCTTCTCACGGGATTCTGAGCAGTTTCTCCGCTAATGTCCATTCTTCTCACGGGATTCTGAGCAGTTTCTCCGCTAATGTCCATTTTTCTTACAGGATTCTGAGCAGTTTCCCCGCTGATATCCATTCTTCTCACGGGATTCTGAGCAGTTTCTCCACTGATATCCATATCGACCCTATAAATTCCAATCTCCGTATTTTCGGAATTATTTTCCTCTTTTTGTGTCTGGCTGTTTAATGTATTTTCTGCAGATAAAGTTTTTTGCATTGGGATATCGCTATAATCGTCGTTGCATGATGTTATAAATAAGCTTAAAGATAAACTTACTATAGATATTGATATTTTTTTCATGTTTATTGTTTATTTAATTTTTACTTAATAAAAAAATGTATCTAAAAATTTTTAGATAGCTAATTAGCTGTTTTCTAGCATTTAAAATACAGTTATGCATTAGGGAAGCAAGCAATACGAAGTGGCAGTTATTTAATAGGCTTCCCAATTCTATTAAAATACTACTACTTGTTTATTCCTTATTAGAATACATTTAGTACCTTTGCTATAAAATATACTAACAAAATTCAAATACAAAGTAACTGATAATATAAAGTAAAATAAAGACATACTAAAGACTTTTTAAAGACATTTAAAAAATTTTGCTTCTTTTTTTATTGGTTGCAAAAAAGTATTTACTAACTATTAGAATTAAAGTATGGGATATAAAGAAGTAATTAAGAAGATAGTTTATGCGGCTTTTAATAAAGCTAAAAAAGAATCGTTACTTGTGTTGAAAACTCCTCTTTCAAAACATATTTCCGTTAAGATTGAAAAAGAATATAAGACATGTATTAGTGAAAAGACATTTATAAGATATTACGATAAATATATAGATGGAAGAGAAAAAGCTACAGGAGAACCCAACAGACATATATTAGATTTATTATGTAAATACATAGGGTATGAAAATTTTGTTGATTTTTATAACAAAGAAAAAATTTACCAATAAAAAAGCAGATTATTTGAAAGATATAGGCTACTGATTAGTTTTTGTTATATAAATTTAACATTTTTTAAATTATTGCTAATTAAATAATTGTTCTTTCATTTTTTTAATTAGTAAAAGGATGCGATGAGGTTTCTAATAGTTTTAATAACTTTGTAGTATGCCTGATATAATACACTTACTTCCGGATAATGTATCCAATCAGATAGCGGCAGGAGAAGTAGTACAAAGACCTTCTTCTGTAGTAAAAGAACTTTTAGAAAATGCTATCGATGCAAAAGCAACGCAAATTCAACTAATCATAAAAGAAGCGGGTCGAAATCTAATTCAGGTAGTTGATAATGGGGTGGGAATGAGCGTAACTGATGCAAGAATGTCATTTGAAAGACATGCAACCTCAAAAATAACAACTACAGAAGATATATTTCATATTCACACCAAAGGCTTTAGAGGAGAAGCATTAGCCTCCATAGCAGCAGTCTCTCAAGTTGAATTAAAAACTCGTAAAGAGGAAGATGAATTGGGTACTCATATTATTATTGAAGGGGGAGACATCATTTCTCAACTTCCCGTAAATACAGCAGTTGGATCCACATTTTTAATTAAAAATTTATTTTTTAATGTGCCGGCAAGAAGAAAATTTCTAAAATCCAATTCCGTTGAATTTAGGCATATTTTAGACGAATTCCATAGAGTTGCTTTAGCACATGAAGATATACAGTTTCAATTATTTAATAATGACGAAGAAATGTTCAGGCTTCGTTCAGGAAGTTTGTTACAAAGAATTTCAGAAATCTTCGGCAGAAAAATTCAACATCAATTAATCCCAATTGCAGAACAATTAGATTGGATAAAATTAAATGGATTTATAGGAAAACCGGAAGGTGCTAAAAAAGCACGTGGTGAACAATTTTTTTTCGTAAATCAAAGGTTTTTTAGATCGACCTATTTAAATAAAGCGGTACAGGATGCTTTTGAAGGATTGATCCCGCCACGGTTTTTGCCTTCATTTTTTCTTTATATACAGATTGATCCGGAAAGAATAGATGTTAATATTCATCCGACTAAGACAGAAATTAAATTTGAAGACGAAGCGTCAATATATGCATTATTAAGAACAGCCATTAAAAAATCCCTTGGGGTTTATAATGTTGTACCAAGCTTAGATTTTGATCAAAATCCTGATTGGAGTTTTTCATTAAATAAAAAAGATACTCCCGTTGTTGAACCTAAAATAAATATTAATTCGTCCTATAATCCGTTTGATACTACATCCGGTAAACCGTCACATGCCGAAAAAGTCAATTTGAATGAATTATATGCATCTTCCAGACAAGAAATTTTAACTACTGAAATGTTTGATAATCCTAGTGAAACTATCACCGAATCGTCACTATTACGATTATCCAATGGGAGATGGATTACTGAAAAAGATTCCAATGTATGGATATTAGATCCCTATAGAATACATCAGACAGTTTTATATGAAAATCATATGAAAAACTCGAAAGGGAATGTCTTAAGTCAACAATTATTGTTTCCCATCGAAAGACCGGTATATGATCTTGAAAAAGAGAAATTAGATTCAATTAAAACCGCATTATTTGCAGAGGGATTAGATATGGAAATTGAAGAAGATTTACTAACAATAACAGCAATACCATCGGATGTTATGCAGGAAAAAATAATTGAATTAATTGATTATTTATTAAGTGAATTATCAGAACATTCCGAAGAAGAATTTTCTGTATTTTTTAGTAAAACCATTTCAAAAGTTTCTGCCAGAAAAAGAAATGAATTTATACAACCGTCTCATTTCTTACCTATTTGGGAGAATTTCATAACTTTAGGATGTCCTAAATTTAATCCTTTTGGAAAAAGAAATTATGAAATATTGCCCATGCCAAATTTCGATTAATAACCATCATTTAGAACAATTAATTTTTTAAAATAATGAATAGAACTATACCAGCGGTAACTAAAAATCTTTTACTATTAAACACTCTGTTTTTTATAGCAACCTATATATTATCTACTCGCGGGATAGATCTCACGGTTCTTTTTGGAGCATATTTCCCTTTATCCCCCAATTTTCATTGGTATCAAATAATTTCGCATATGTTTATGCATGGAGGATTTACACATTTTTTCTTCAACATGTTTTCCCTGTGGATGTTTGGATCCGCTGTAGAACAGTCTTTAGGAGCTAAAAAATATTTAATCTTGTATTTCGTTTGTGGATTAGGAGCTTTTGCTTTATTCAATTTAGTTAATTACTTTGAATTCAAGCAAGTGTATGATTCTTTAGTGTCTGCTAATGTTCCTTTAAACGAAGTTGGCAAATATGCTAAATTAAGTTATGAAATAGCAAATAATAATGTGGAACAAAAAGCATATGCATGGTTGAATACTTTGCCCCATGGGACTAATCAATATATTGCAAGCAAGCTATATGTAGATTTAGTCACCCCAATGGTGGGAGCCAGTGGAGCCATTTATGGAATTTTAGTAGCCTTTGGAGTGATGTTTCCTAATTCCGTATTAATGTTAATCTTTCCACCGATCCCAATGAAGGCTAAATATTTTATTCCGATTATGGTTTTATTAGAATTATATTTGGGAATACAACAATCGCAAGGAGATAATGTAGCACATTTTGCTCATTTAGGAGGAGCCGTTTTTGGATATTTTTTAACTCGTCATTGGCTAAAAAACAGATATCGTTGGAATTAAATCAATTGTATGGAAAAAAAGATGATAAATATATGGGATTATTATAAAAATGGAACAGAAGGAATTAAACTCATTTTCATTTCTGTGTTCTTTTCATTTTTTTATTGGATTTTAAACTTTTTATTAATTAAAACGTTTGATTTTTCAATAACCTCATATGTTTTGGTTTCTGTAAATAATTTTTTTCCATTTATTTGGACTATTATAACCTTTCCATTTATATATACTAATCTTTGGTATTTAATAACTACCGCAATGATTATTTATTTTGTGGAAAAAATTTTCAGAATATATTTTAGTGGATCAAGTTTTTTTAAATTTTTCGTTTATGGCAATTTAATTGGTTGTATAGCTTTTTTACTTACAAATATAGTTGCAGATCAGGAATATACCCTTTTAGAAGGTGGAATGTTGGGTGTTTATAGTTGCTTATTTGCAATAATTTCATACAATCCAAAAATGCAAATATCCCTATTTCCCATACCCTATCAACTACCTCTTTATGTCGTTGGAATAGTGTTTGTGCTCTTTGATGTTGTTAATTTGCTCAACTATAATGAACTTATCGGAGTATTTATAGCAAGAATAGCAGCTGCAAGTTTTGGATTTTTTTATATGAAGTCTTTCCAAAAAGGAAATGATTTTCTAGTATTTCCTATTCCCAATTTTAAGAAAATTGTCAGCCATGTCGGAGCTTATTTTAAAAAACTAGGTAAACCCAAATTTAAAATTGAAAAAAACGATAAAAAACAATATACATCGCATCACTCTAGACCTTTATCTGACGAAGAATTTAATTATAACAAAGTAAAGAAACAAAAACAGATCGATACTATATTGGATAAAATTTCAAAAAGCGGATATGATAGTTTGACGAAACAGGAAAAAGAGTTTTTATTTAATTCTTTCAAATGAAATATTTAAGAATATGATGTTTATAAAAAAGAGCAAATTTAATTATCTATTTCTTATAATACATCTTAGTATAACTATTTTACTGTGTCTGACTTATTTTAACAAATTTATTGAACCCAAGACATTTCCATATTTAGGCTTACTTGCTTTAATATATCCCATACTAATTGCTATTTATTGTTTGTTCACTATATTTTGGCTTATTAAAAGACAATTAATTTTTGTACCCTTCTTTATTATCACCCTTTTTTTACTGTTTCCTATAAAAAAATACGTTCATTTTGGGGAATTGAATAATCAACCGATTCGAAATAATGAACTTAAAATTTTAACCTATAATATTAGATATGCAAACGATAATAAAGACTTACGATCCCTGGAAAACTATATTCATCAAAAAGATATTGACATTGCATTTTTTCACGAAATCTATACCAGACAGTGGAGATCTAAAGAAATATTTTTAGCTGAACGCTATAATGCAGCCTTTGATTTAATTGGCATATCATCAAAATATCCCATTATAAATGAACAAAAAATAATACTGCCGGGCAATGGATTTGCATGCTTGGTAGATATACAGAAAGATCAGGATATAATAAGATGTTTCAGTATATATTTAGAACCTATGAATCTTTCTAAAAATTTATTCAAAGCCAACAGCCTAAAACATTTTGGAAGTAATTTGGAACTGATAACGGAAAAATTAATAAAAGGTTTTCAAAAACATCAAGTTCAAATAGATTTACTTTCAAAATATATAAAAGAATCGCCCTATCCCGTACTTGTCTGTGGAGATTTGAATTCGGTACCCTTATCGTATGAATATTTTACCTTGAAAAAAGATTTGACAGATGTTTTTGAAGAAAGTGGGAAAGGTTTAGGTTGGACTTTTTATGATTATTATTATCCCATCAGAATTGATTATATTTTTGCAAGTAATAGTTTTACACCGATGCAATGTTATGTAGATAAAACAATTACTATTTCTGATCATTATCCGGTACTGGCAACATTGAAGTTAAATTAATGAGCTAAATTTCCGGTTCTATTTTAATTAAATTAACAGTATAAAAAAAAATTTAACTTAAAAAAAATATAACTTTGCAAATTAGTAGTAAATTAAAATAACTAATTGTGCAGCAGATTGATTCTAAGAAATCCAAACTTACTTTTATAGGTTTAGTAGTTACCATCGGGATAGTTTTTGGTGATATAGGAACCTCTCCATTATATGTAATGAGAGCCATAGTTGCCGCCAATCACACAGATCATATTTCAGAAGATTTTATCATAGGGGCCTTGTCTTGCATCATTTGGACGTTAACATTGCAAACAACCCTAAAGTATGTGGTGATAGCGTTACGAGCTGATAATAATGGAGAAGGTGGAATTTTAGCGTTGTATTCACTGGTCAAAAAGATGAAGAATAAATGGCTGTATATAGTAGCCATTTTAGGAGCCGCAACGTTAGTTTCTGATGGGGTAATTACTCCTTCAATGACCATTATGTCGGCAGTAGAAGGACTTAAAAGTTATAATCCAAATACAGAAGTTATACCCATTACCATATTTATACTTATAGTTCTTTTTGTCGTTCAACAATTTGGAACCCAGTCTATAGGGAAATTTTACGGACCGATCATGACCCTCTGGTTTATCATGTTATTACTACTCGGTGCTATTCAATTTATACCTAATTTATATGTAATAAAAGCAATAAATCCCTATTATGCTGTTAAGTTAATGCTTATTGTGAGAGACAGTGCAGAAACTGCATTAGAAGCTAAACATATGATTTTACTAATCATGGGTGCTGTATTTCTGTGTACCACCGGAGCCGAAGCATTATATTCCGATTTGGGACATTGTGGAATTAAAAACATCAGGATAAGTTGGGGCTTTGTAAAAATTTGTTTAATCATAAACTATCTCGGACAAGGTGCATGGATTCTGTCACATCCTGTAGAAGCAGCTAGTGGAGGAAACCCATTTTTTATGATGATGCCCGATAACTTTGTAATCATTGGAGTAGGAATGGCTACCTTGGCAGCGGTTATAGCAAGCCAGGCCTTAATAACAGGATCTTATACTATATTTAGCGAGGCTATGTCGTTGGACTTTTGGCCTAGGCAAAAAATTGAATATCCCACTCATGAAAAAGGTCAAATGTATGTTCCGGCCATAAATTGGGGATTACTCATATCCTGTATTTTTGTTGTATTTTATTTTAAAGAATCTTCTAAAATGGAGGCGGCCTATGGTTTGGCAATTACCATCACTATGCTGATGACAACCATTTTATTACTTTTCTATTTATATAGCAAAAAAGTAAATATATTTTTTATTTTACTATTTGCAATCATATATTTTATCATTGAAGGAGGATTTTTCTATGCCAATGCGTTGAAATTTGAAGAAGGCGGATGGATTACCATGATGTTAGCCGGTTTGATTGCCTTCTCTATGTACATTTGGTATAATGGACGAAAATTGAAGAATAAATACGTACAATACGTAAATATAAAACCTTATTTACCTATTATACAAGATATGAAAACCGATACAGACATATCGAAATATTCAACCCATTTAGTATACATAAGTAGAGCTGGTAAATCAGAAGAAATAGAAGCAAAAATTTTATTTTCCATAATCAATAAAAATCCTAAAAGAGCAGATTACTATTGGTTTCTTAGAGTAGAAAATGATACAAACCCGTATACGTTTGAATATGATGTATTAGAATTAATACCCAATACCTTATATAAAGTTAATTTTAAATTAGGATTCAAAGTAGTTCCATTAATAAATATTTATTTTAGCCAAGTGCTTGAAGATTTAAAAATCTCAGGAAAGATAGATTTGTCAAGCAATTATCCATCTTTGAAAAAATATGATATTCCTGCAGATTTTAAATATATCCTTATAGATAGAGTTTTCAATCAAGAATATTTGTTTTCATTAAAAGAAAGGTTTATCTTACGCTTTTATAACATGGTCAAATATATAGGAATATCTGATACCGCTGCTTTAGGCTTAGACACTTATAACGTAGAAGTGGAAGAAGTGCCAATGCTTACGGATGTAATATATAAAAGCAGGATAAAAAGAGTGAAGAATTATAAATAAATATTTAGATAAATTTCATGACTTATGAATAAAACTAAAATCATAATTACTGGGGGCTTAGGATTCATAGGTTCTCATACGGTAGTTGAATTAATTCAATCAGGATTTGAACCGATAATTATAGATGATTTGAGTAATTCAGAATTATTTATATTAGAAAGAATAGAAAAAATTACGGGATGTAAACCCAAATTCTATTCATACGATATAGGTGATTATAAAAAATTGCATCAAGTATTTACGGATAATAACGATATTTCTGCCTGTATACATTTTGCAGCTAAAAAATCAGTTGGAGAATCTATGGAAATTCCTCTAATCTATTACCGGTCAAATTTAATATCTCTTATGAACTTATTGGAAGTTATGAATGAATTTAAGGTAAGAAAATTGGTTTTTTCATCCTCTGCAACCGTATATGGACAACCCGAAAAATTACCTGTTACAGAAACCTCTCCAATTCAAAAAGCCCTATCTTCTTACGGAAGTACTAAGCAAATGGCAGAAGATATAATAGAAAAAGTTTCGGCAACGGGAAGCTTAAAAGCACTTTCTTTACGATACTTTAATCCGGTAGGAGCCCACTCATCTTCCTTAATTGGAGAATTGCCGAAAGGAATTCCCAGTAATTTAATGCCATTTATAACACAAACAGCATTTGGAATTAGAAAAGAATTGACAGTATTTGGTAACGACTATAACACCGCCGACGGAACATGCATAAGAGACTATATTCATGTGGTTGATCTTGCGAAAGCTCATGTAAATGCTTGTGAGTATTTACTGGCAGATAAAGGAGATTTGTCGCATGATATATTTAATATAGGAACAGGGCTTGGAAATTCTGTTTTAGAAATAATAAATACCTTTGAAGCGGTTAATAAGGTTAAAGTACCTTATGTTATAGGAGGCAGAAGAAATGGAGACGTAGAAAGCATCTATGCCGGTTGCGATAAAGCCAATCAAATATTAAATTGGAAAGCCAAGTATTCTTTAGATGATATGGTTAAAGATGCATGGAATTGGGAAAAATCATATAGAAAATAAAGTAAACTATGTTATGGAAAGTAAAATAATATTCGAACTGATCGAAAAAGAAAAACAAAGACAAACCAAAGGGCTTGAATTGATAGCCTCGGAAAACTTTGTCAGCGACGAAGTAATGAAAGCCGCCGGATCTGTATTAACAAACAAATACGCAGAAGGATATCCGGGAAGGAGATATTATGGTGGATGTGAAGTAATAGACCAAATAGAAGAAATCGCCATAGAAAGTGCTAAAAAGTTATTTGGTGCTTCTTATGTAAACGTTCAGCCCCATTCCGGAGCACAGGCAAATGCAGCCGTATTTCTAGCCTGTTTGAAACCCGGTGACAAAGTAATGGGGTTAGACTTAGCCCATGGCGGACATCTAACCCATGGTTCTCCCGTTAATTTTTCAGGAATAAATTACAACCCGGTTTTTTATAAAGTAAATAAAGAAGATGGGCGCATCAACTATGAAGATATGATTGAAACTGCCGGGAAAGAAAAGCCTAAAATGATCATAGTGGGAGCATCAGCCTATTCCAGAGATTTTGATTATAGAAAATTTAGAGAAATAGCAGATGAAATAGGGGCAATATTGATGGCTGATATTTCACATCCTGCAGGATTAATAGCTAAAGGAATTTTAAGTGATCCTTTACCTTATTGTGACATTGTTACCACTACAACTCATAAAACATTACGAGGTACACGAGGAGGAATGATTATGTTAGGTAAGGATTTTGAAAATCCCTTCGGACATAAAACGCCTAAAGGAGAGATAAAGATGATGTCACAAGTGCTAGATGGAGCTGTTTTTCCGGGAACTCAGGGCGGACCTTTAGAGCATATAATAGCAGCTAAAGCGATAACATTCATTGAAGCATTAAGTGATGGATACCTTGCTTATACCCATCAAGTCGTTAAAAATGCCGAAGCTTTATCTCAAGCATTGATAGAAAGAGATTTTACTATAATTTCAGGAGGGACTGATAATCATCTCATGCTAATTGATTTACACAATAAAAATATTACAGGTAAAGCTGCCGAAAAAGTATTAGAAAAAGCAGACATAACATGTAATAAAAATATGATTCCTTACGATGACAGGAGTCCCTTTGTAACATCAGGTATTCGATTGGGAACTGCAGCAGTAACCACCAGAGGGCTCAAAGAAGACGATATGATAAAAATAGCGGATTTTATAAATGAAGTTATCTCAGATTCGGAAAACGAAAAGGTAATAGATAAAGTAAAAAAAGAAGTCAATGCTTTGATGGATTCTAGGCCTTTATTTCAATGGTAAATAAAATATTGAATTTTAAAAAAATTTAAATTATGAAAACTGATTATTTCTAATTAATAAGTTTTAGTCAGTTTTCATTTACATAAGATAGAATACTTGATTTTTTATTTCTAATTAACAAATCAAGAAAAAAGATGATTTTTGCTAATATATTATTTTTTTGTATTTTTCGCGCTTTAAAATGAATACATAATGAAAGTCGCTAGGCTATTTGACATTTTATATTATCAATTAGAAAATAGGCCGATTGAAGTTTCCTTATCATCAAAAAAAAATGGAGTTTGGGAAGGAATATCGACAAAATCGCTTATAGATCAGGTTAACCAAGTTAGTAGAGGTCTTTTAAAATATGGAATTAAACCTGAAGACAGAATAGCTTTAATTACGTCAGTAAACAGAACAGAATGGATGATTATGGATTTTGCCATACAACAAATAGGAGCGGTAAGTGTTCCTATATATCCAACCATGAGCGATGACGATTTAACATTTATACTTAACAACAGTGAAGCTAAGTTTTGTCTTATTTCTGACAAAAAGTTATATGATAAAGTACAAAATATAAAGGAAAATTGCTTTTCGCTTTCAAATATTTTTACCTTCGATGAGATAGAAGGAGTTCCCCATTGGTCAGAAATTAAAGAAAAGGGAGAAGAGGAATCCAATCAACAAGATGTTGAAACCTTAAAAAATACTATAAAACCCGATACATGGATGACGTTAATTTATACTTCCGGAACTACAGGAAGACCCAAAGGCGTTATGCTCTCACATGGAAATGTACTATCCAATGTAATGGGATGCCATACCAGATTTTTAATGAAAAATGATGAGAAATTCAGAATTTTAAGTATTCTTCCCATCAGTCATATATTAGAAAGAATGGTAGTCTATGTTTTTATGTATAAATGTTATGGGATATATTTTGCAGAAGGTATAGATAAATTAGCTTCAAACTTTCAAGAAGTTAAACCCGATGTGATTCTAGTGGTTCCGAGAGTAATTGAAAAATTGTATGCATCCATATATAACAAAGGAACTTCTTCCGGTTGGATTAAAAAACAAATCTTCTTATGGGCACTCAATGTAGCTAAAAAATATCAACCCTTCAAACCGACCGGCCTTTCTCATAAAATAGCAGATGCTTTAGTATTTAAAAAGTGGAGAGAAGCAGTAGGTAATAATCTTCAGTTAATGATATGTGGAAGTGCCGCGCTATCTGAAAATCTTTGTAGAGTATTCTCTGCCGCTGGGTTACTCGTTACAGAAGGATATGGAATGACAGAAACCTCTCCGGTTATTTCGGTAAACGGTATAAAAGATGAAGTCTACCGATTAGGCACGGTGGGACCTTTATTAGACGGATATGAGGTTAAAATTGCAGAGGACGGAGAAATATTAACCAAAGGGCCTAATGTTTTCTTAGGGTATTATAAAGATGAAGAAAAAACCAAAGAAATATTTACGGAAGACGGTTGGCTTAAGACAGGAGATATAGGCTATATGAAAGATGGATACTTAAAAATTACCGATCGAAAAAAAGAAATATTTAAAACCTCCGGAGGAAAATATATTATTCCACAAGTAACAGAAAATAACCTTAAGCAATCACGGTTTATAGGAGAAGCCATGGTAGTTGGTGACGGAGAAAAAATGCCTTGTGCCCTTATACAGCCTGATTTTGATTTTATTTCTAAATATATTAGCTATAAACATTTACCATTAAATTCTACTGCTTCACCGGAAGAAATTGTCAATAATAAGATAATTAAAGATAGAATTATGCAAGATGTTGAAAAGGTGAATAAAAATTTAGGGAAATGGGAGCAAATTAAAAAAATTGAGCTTACCCCAAATGTATGGTCGGTAGAAGGAGGAGAATTAACCCCTACCTTAAAATTAAAAAGAAAATTTATTAAAGAAAAGTACATCAATTTATATAATAAATTGTATGATAAATAACTAAAATAATTTTCAACATGCTATTTTGTCATAAATTTTATTTGGCTTTAGATTTGATTTAAAGGTTATCATGAATAGGAATGACAATATAAAAATATTTGCCAATAAAGGCGAAAATCCTGAAGATTTTTATTCAAGATTTAAAGAACAGTTAGACAAAGAACATACATTTCCGGGAAATTATATGTTTAAGTTTATAATTCCAACGGAAAGCAAGAAAGTGGCTCAATTGCATAAGATTTTTGATCATAGCGGAGCTTCATTTTCAATGAAAGAAAGTAAAAACGGTAAATATACAAGCATAACCATTACTATGTATGTAACGGATTCAATTTCAGTTATTGAATATTATAAAGAAGCAAGTTCCATTGAAGGAATAGTTATGTTATAAGTAAAATTTAAAAAATAAAAAAGCATCAGAAAACTATTTTTTGATGCTTTTTTATTGGAATAAAGTTAAAATAAGTTTATATAGTAATAAAAAAACTATAATCAGCCGGAAAAGCGTACTATTTTATTATCAATTATTAGCTATTATCCCGTCTTTCATAAGTAAACTTCTATCTGCCATAGAAGCTAAATGAGAGTTATGCGTCACAATTATAAAAGTCTGATTAAATTCTTTTCTTAATTGATAAAATAATTGATGTAAATCTTCAGCATTCGCTGAATCAAGATTTCCTGATGGTTCATCCGCTAAAATAATTTTAGGATTATTCATTAATGCCCTGGCAACGGAAACCCTTTGCTGTTCACCACCGGAAAGTTCACCGGGTTTATGCTCCAAGCGATGAGATAATTTTAGGTAACTTAATAATTCCTTTGCTTTATTAACTAATTTAGATTTAGATTTTCCGGCAATCATTCCGGGTAACATCACGTTTTCAAGTGCAGTAAATTCTGGTAATAATTGATGAAATTGAAAAATAAATCCAATATTCTGGTTTCTAAATAAAGAAAGTTCCTTATCTCTCAATTGAGTAATGGGTAAATTATCAATTTCAATAATGCTGTGATATCTTTCCGGATTTGATGGTTTATCTAAAGTGCCAATGATTTGCAAAAGAGTTGATTTACCGGCACCTGATTCTCCCACAATGGTAACTATTTCACCTTTTTTTATATGAAGAGAAACACCTTTTAAAACTTCAAGGGAACCAAAAGATTTATGTATATTTTGAATAAGTACCATATAATATTTTATCAAAAATACTAAAAAATTAAGGAATATGGAGGCTCATTTCATTAGAGATAATTTTTCCAAATAAATTATAGGGTTTTAAAATCAAATAGACTTTATAAGTACCGGGAGGAATTTGAGAAACATCAATAAATAAAGTTTGGTCTGTAGAGCTTTTAGGCGGAAGAATAAATTTTTTATTAATTGAAATTATATTTTGTGGTTCAAAAGTTTTAGCATTAAAAAATAAAAATGCTAGTTCTTGAGGGGGATCATCACCTAAACTAATGTCTTTATTATAGGGATTTATCCACTTAACATCGAGTGTTTGTGATTCTTCTTCGGAAGAAATAGTAGTGGGCTGAACTTCACATTTTATTTGAGAGTAAGAATAAAATTTATCTACAGTTTTATAATATTCGTTTTTTCCATCCTCATCAACAAGGTAAACGGGAGATAATTCTTCCACCCCAAAAAATGTAATCATTTTCCCTTGAATTTTTTGTTCGGAATTCCAAATATCGTATTGAGAATATCTATGAGTATAAACTTGTAAACAACAAGAAGGTTGTTGTGTATAAAAATTGTATGCAGCCGCTTTTTGATAGCGTTCAAAAACCGCTATACCTTCCGTTACTTCTTTAGCATTTAAAACAAATTGCTTCAATTTATACATGGGACTTCTGTGTATTACAGCGGGAAAAAATAATGATATTCTCACAATAAACAATAGTAAAATATAAGCAAAAGAAAGTCCGGTGATCCAAACACTCCTTTTTTCTTTAAACGTTAAATAAGTTAAAGGAATGAGCGCAATATAAATAATTAGATTCCATTGCGGTTGAATTACTCTGCTAAATGAAAATAAACTAAAAAAAAGGATTCCACCCAAGCTAATCCATTGTAAAGATCTTATCCAGGGTTTATTTCCATCTAAACGTTTGAAAATACTTTTACCGTAAAAATAGAGAAGCAAAGGGTTACCTAATATAAGTATGCCAAGTATCCATTTGAGGAATGGATAAGTCACAGCTTTTTGTTTGCTCCTTTCAAAAAGATGATATTTTATAGATGTCCAATCGTGATTATACTGCCAATATAAATGAGGAATATATAAAAGCAAAGAAAACAACAAACTGAAGTAAAACCATTTATTTTTTAATAAAGAAGGGAGAAAAGGAATAAAAGTTAGAATAATCAATAATGCTCCCTGATATTTAGAATACATGGTAAGTGCCATGGATAAGCCCAAAAGTAAAGCATTTAGTAGATTATTTTTCTCACTAAATGATTTCCATCTCCATAAAAATAAAGAAGTGAATAAAAGCAAAGGAGTGTCGGGAGTAGATATAAATCCTAACGTTTGATAAAATCCGACAGATCCAAAAAGTCCTATAAATAAATAATTCTCTTTTAACGTTTTAGGTTCAAGAATCAACAACCAAATACAATAAACCACTATCCAAGATATAATCGATAAAAATCGAACTCCCAAAGTTCCTTTGAAAAATAAATATCCCGCCTTGATAAATAAAGCAATCATAGGAGGATGATCGTAATAACCAAAATCCAAATGATTCGACCAAACCCAATAATAAGCCTCATCATCAATTAAAGGAAGTGTTATCGATTGAAAAATATTGAATATGAATAAAATACCTATGAATATAAATTGGATGTTTTTTATGGAATTAACTTTCATTATTTACTAAATATTGATTTAATGTTAAAATGATTCATAGGTTTATACATAGGTAATAAAAAACTTCTGAATCACAGACTGTTCCAGAAGTTAGCAAAAAAATATTTTTTGGTTATAAATAATTATAATTTTAAATTTTATATCTCCATCCAAAAGGATCATCAATTTCATTAGTTTGTATACCCACTAACTGTTTTTTAAGAAAAACGGCATAACTTTCTTCATCCGATAATTGAGGCAATTCCATGATAGAATCTTGATAGCCCAAATGCGAATATCTTGAAATTACCACGGCAGTACCACAACCGAATATTTCTTTTAAATTACCTTCTTGATATGCATTCACAATGTCGTCAACGGATATCCTTTCTTCCTTAATATCCAGATTGTGATATTTGGCTAAATGTACTAAACTGTCTCTGGTAATACCGCTTAAAATCGTTGTGGAAGTAGGGGGAGTGTAAATGGTGTTTCCGATTCTTACCATAACATTCATAGTTCCGGATTCCTCAAAATACTTGTGATTTTTACTATCGGTCCAAATTACCTGATCAAAACCATTTTGATTAGCTAGAAATGTAGGATAAAAAGAAGCCCCGTAATTACCAGCGCATTTAGTAAATCCAACCCCTCCGTCTACTGCACGAGTATAATAGTCTTCAATTTTAATTTTTAAGGGCTTATCATAATAAAGTCCGGCAGGAGAAGTCATAATAGCAAAAGTATATTTTTTAGATATCCTTGCTGAAAACATTTCTTCAGAAGCAAACATAACCGGACGAATATATAGTGAAATACCCGGTTTAGTAGGAATCCAACCCCGATCCAAACCAATTAAAGCATAAAGTCCATCAAGAAAGATTTCTTTAGGTATTTGCGGCATAGCTAAACGTTCCGCAGATTTATTAAATCTTTCAAAGTTTTTTTCAGGTCGGAATAAAAAAACCTCATTATTTTTATCCTTATATGCTTTCATTCCTTCAAAGATGGCTTGGCCATAATGAAGAGCCATCAAAGCAGGAGAATAGTTCATCGAACCATAAGGCATAATAACCGGTTCTCCCCATTTACCGTTTTCGTATTCACATATGAGCATATGATCAGATATGTTGGCTCCAAAAGGGGAGTCATTAGGATCGATTGTATCTAATCTGGAGTTTGCTATTTTATTTATTTTCATTACTTAACTTGCTAAAATTGTTTATTGAACATTTCAAAATTAATAAATAAATCATTTGATAGATTAAAAAGAGTTGTAATTTTGAGTGGATTTACGTTTTATGTTAGAAAGAACCATTATTACCACATCCGAAGGTACTAAAACCTTACATATTCCTGAATGGAATGAGACTTATCATTCCCGTCATGGTATCATGCAAGAAGCAGAACATGTATTTATATCTCATGGATTAGATCAATTAAAAATTTCTGAGATTTCCATTTTGGAAATGGGTTTTGGAACGGGTTTAAATGCTTTTTTAACGTTATATAAAGCAATCGATAGGGATTTGACTGTTCGATATTATACTTTGGAAAAATATCCTCTTACTCATGAAGAAATTAAAGAGTTACATTACGGGACTTTACTAAATAAAGAAAAAGCAGAAGAATATTATCAATCGTTACATCAAGCAGAGTGGGGGAAGGAAACTCAAATTAATAAAAATTTTACTATCATTAAATTTAAGGCAGATTTTCTTGAATTAAGAAATTTACCTATTTCCGATATAAATGTAGTTTATTATGATGCTTTTGGAGCAAGAGTTCAACCCGAGCTGTGGGAAGAAGATATTTTTAAGCAAATCTTCGATCGGATGGCACCACAAGGATTGCTAACTACCTATTCCAGTAAAGGAAGTGCAAGAAGAGCCATGCAAAGGGTAGGATTTGACGTTGAAAAATTAACAGGACCGAAAGGAAAACGAGAAATGGTTAATGCATGGAAAAGATAACAAAATTAAATGTAAGAGTATATGGACTCTTAATAAAAGATAATTGTTTGATGTTTCTACACGAAATATATGCGGGTAAACCATTACTTAAATTGCCCGGTGGAGGATTGGAATTAGGAGAAGGAACTTGGGATACATTGATTAGAGAATTTAAAGAAGAATTAAATTTAGAAGTTACAGTAAAAGAGCATTTCTATACTCAAGATTTTTTCCTGGAATCTAAATTAACCCCCGATAGTCAATTACTTACCGTGTACTATAAAGTGGAATGTAATGATCTTTCCAATCTACAAATAATAGAAAAGTCCATAAATCAAATAGAATGGATACCTTTAGATCAAATTACATTAGAAAGCATTCCATTACCGGTCGATAAAATTGTCGTAAAAAAATTACTTCATAAAAATACCTGAGTATTTAGAATGATTATATCGATTATATTAATTTATTCTAAATATAAATTGCTTTAAATCAGTTATTTAGAATAAATCTTTGAATCTTAATTTATAATTTTGTATCAAAGTTTTTAAATAAAATAATAATTGATATGGAATTAAAGTTAGCTAAATGCTGTGGCAATTGTGAGCATTTTTTGAATGGACAGTTATGTACTATTAAAGAAATTGCTGTAAGCCAAAATCAGGTTTGTAATTCATACGAATTTAAAGTGATTCCTCATAGAGAAGATGATTGTTTGAAATGTTCTAAATTTCAGAAATCAAATTGCGCCCATCCTAAGGTAGCAAGTGAAGGTATTATGTGTACGGTATGGTATCCAAGAGCAACCGCCTCATAAATTTTTGAACTAATAAATTAATTTTTTAATATAAGGAATTGGCTTTTAAAGTCAGTTCCTTTTTTTTTGCAGAGTAAATTTAGAATTAAAACAAAAAAGAGAGCTCAATAAAATTGAGTTCTCTAAATTGATAAATTAATGTATTAAATTATGAGAATTAAAAAAATTCTCTAAAAGAACGCTTAAAACTATTTTTACTATCTTTTTAATATTGACAACATATCGGTAATTTTTTATAATCGGAATCTTTAGCCTTATATTTTTCATTGCTGTATCCCGATTTTGCTATTTTTTTCAAAATAGCATTCAAAGATGTTTGCGTATCATCATAAGTTATAGTTGCAATTTTAGTGCCCGGATCCCATAGCACAGCAGAAACATTTGCTTCATAACCGGCTTTTTCAATAGTTTCCTTGCACATATTGCAATTACCGTAAACTTTTATTTTTTCAACTTTTTGATTATTTATTTGTGCATTTATTTCAGTAAATGAAATGAATATCAATAGGATGACAAAAATTTTTTTTATAAGTTTCATGATTTATGGTATATTTTAACAGGTAGCTTAAAATAATTTAAACAATTTAGAAATTTCATCTATACCTTCTATTGAGCTATTTCCAATGACATGTTTTTACCATTAAAACTTAACTGATTAATTTTCTTTAATAATTGATCAGTATAATTGGCGTCAACTTCGAAAAAGGTAAATTTATCTCTAATATCAATTTCGCCAATATCTGCTCTCGCACCTTTCGTGTTTTTATTAATCAAGTCAATAACCGTTACTTTGTTAAGATTATCTCTTTTGCCTAAATTAAAGAAAAAACGAGTGAAATTTCCTTTTTTACTTTTTCTGTTTCTTTTATTTCCGTCTTTTGAGTCTTTTCTATCCTTTCTGTTTCGGCTTGTAGAAGATTTTTTACCTCTTTCGGCTGCTCTTTCGTTCTTGTCAATAGGAGCAATATCTTTCTCGTTTTTATAGAATTCCCAAGTTGATTTTAATTCAAGGAACATTACCCTTTTATAAAGTTCTTCTTTAGAAATGTTGGACAGATCAGGAATAGTGGAAAGTTCAAATTCTTCAGAATCAAAATCGGAATTAAGCAGCTTATCCGATAAATAAAGTTCTTTCGCTTTTAAAATATCCTCTTTAGTAGGAATTTTCATTTCTTCTACCTTAATAGAAGTTTCCTTTTTAATACGATTAAATTTAACCATTTCGCTAGGACGAATAATAGCTATAGATTCTCCGTCTTTACCGGCTCTACCCGTTCTACCGCTTCTATGGATGAAAACTTCCGGATCATCAGGTAATGAGTAATGAATTACATGAGTAAGGTCATTTACGTCCAATCCTCTGGCTGCAACATCCGTAGCAACAAGGATTCGTAAATTTTTCAATCGGAATTTTTTCATTACCATATCTCGTTGAGATTGTGATAAATCTCCATGCAAAGCATCAGCTGCATATCCTTGGTGCATTAAGAAATCTGCAACATGTTGAGTTTCCACTCTCGTTCTGCAGAAAATAATTGAATATATATTTGGATTTGCATCCAATACTCTTCGTAAACCGTTGTTTTTTTGACGGTCACGCACCATTACGAATTTATGAGTAATATTTTTCTTTACTTCATTAATTCCTCCTGCTGATATTTTTTGTGCACCCTTCATATAATTTTTAGCAATAGCCTCTACTTGTTTAGACATAGTTGCTGAAAATAATAAAGTTTGTCTTTCTTTAGGCGTTTCTTTAAGAATTGTTTCCAATTCGGCTTTAAAGCCCATAGATAACATCTCATCTGCTTCGTCTAAAATCAACCATTGAATTTGGTTAATTTTTAGAACCCCTCTTTTAAGCATATCATTAACCCTTCCCGGTGTACCTATTACAATTTGAGGATTATTTTTCAAACCTCTGATTTGCTCAGAAATATTAGATCCTCCATAAACTGCCAATGAGCGTATTTTAGATAAATATTTTGAATAACTGGCAATATCTTTTGAAATTTGTAAACACAGTTCACGAGTTGGACAAAGAATTAAGGCTTGAACATGTTTTTGATAGGGATCTATCATTTCCAATATAGGTAATGAAAATGCAGCAGTTTTACCGGTACCGGTTTGTGCTAAAGCTATTAAGTCTTCTTCCTTGGATAATAAATAGGGAATGGTTTGCTTTTGGATTTCAGTGGGTTGAGTGTAACCCAACTCTGTTATGGCCTTTAACAAATCTTCTGATAGGCCATACTCTTTGAATAAATTCATCAATAATTTTTAAAAATCAATACAAAGATATGATTTGTTTGTTAATTAACAATTCAAGAATTGATTTATGTTTTTTAATAATTACTGAATTTATCCGTATTTTATTATTTCTTCCAGTTTTTCGAGATCTTTTATAATAATGTCTTTGCCCTTCGTTTTGATCAGTTTTTCTTGTTCAAATTTTGTAAGGGTATGAATAATGCTTTCTCTGGAATATCCTATAATTTCAGCAATTTCAGTTCGAGTTAAACTTATATCTTTAAAATTTTTATTACAAAATTTTAAAATAAACATAGCCATAGCTCCTTCCACATTTTTAAAACTAAGATTAATCAACCATTCCATGGTTTCTCGTAGTTTAAATTCTAATTTATTGCTTATTTTAAGATAAAAAGATTTATTTAATTCACATATTTTTTGAAACAAGTTTTTAGGAAAAACCATTAATTTAGAAGCGGTAAGCGAGTGAGTACTGTAAGGATAATGTTCCAATAATATATAATCCTTACCTATAATTTCTCCCTTTCGAGCTATATAAACAATTTTTCTTTTATTGCCGGATTGGTACGTCATTTTACAATACCCTTCCAATACAAAATATATATTAACCGCAAAACTACCTTGTTTAAAAAGGGCTTCTCTGGAATCAAAGTCAACAATACTACAATTTTGAGAGAGAAACATTTTCTCCTCCTCAGTTAATATAGCATAAAAAGGGATGGTAGTAATCAGCTTCTCCATGTTCAAAAAAGTAAGATTTTTCACTTACAAAGGTAGTTATATTGTTTTTAAAATACAAATAACATCACTTACAAAAAATAATGAAAATCTTAATTATCTGTTTACATTTGCAAATATTAAATAATTAAAACTAAGATTTGTTATAAATATTATACATATTATTAGGTTTAAATTAAATAAAATTAATTTTTAGATGAGTAACACTTTAATGATTTTGCTGGAATTTATGGTTGTAATGGCAGCCATATTTATCGGGGCGAGAAAAGGAGGTTTAGGATTAGGTATTTTCGGAGGTCTGGGATTGGCTGTTTTAGTTTTTGTTTTTAAACTGAAGCCGCAAAATCCGCCCATAGATGTCATGTTAATGATAGTTGCCGTAATTACGGCAGCAAGTACATTACAAGCATCCGGGGGTATAGACTATATGGTAAATATCGCTGAAAAGCTTTTAAGAGCTTATCCTCCTGCCATTACCATAGTAGCCCCTATTGTTTCTTATATTTTTACGATGATTGCAGGTACCGGACACATAGCCTATGCACTGTTGCCTATAATATCAGAAGTAGCCACCGATGCAAAGGTGAGGCCTGAAAGACCGTTAAGCATTTCGGTCATCGCGTCACAACAAGCCATAACCGCAAGTCCCATTTCAGCAGCTACGGCAGCTTTACTTAGCGTAATTATGGTAAAAAACCCGGAATTAAGACTTACGGATATTTTAATGATATCTGTCCCATCCACTCTAATTGGAGTCATAGTTGCTGCAATTGTACAAATGTTTATAGGAGTAGATTTAGAAAAAGATCCTGAATATCAAAAAAGAATAAACGAAGGCTTATTAGAAATAAAAGAAAAAAGCAGCAAAAATAAAGTAAGTTTTGGAGCAAAATTATCTGTGATCATCTTTTTGGTTAGTGTTGTAGGGATAGTGGTATTTGGTTCCATAGACGGAATGAAGCCCACTTTTAATGGAGTACCAATGGCTATGCCTCATATCATAGAAATACTTATGTTGGCAGCAGCAGGATTTATCTTACTATTCACTAAAACCAATGTAGAAAAAATAGCAACCGGTTCCATTTTCTCTGCAGGAATGCAAGCAGTAATAGCTATTTTTGGTATAGCCTGGATGGGTGATACTTTTTTTGGAGGAAATTTAGATTTCTTCAAAGGATTGTTAACCACTATGGTTACAGAATATCCGTGGACCTTTGCAATAGCCTTATTTATTATGTCCATCATGCTGTTTAGTCAAGCAGCAACCGTACGAGCACTTATGCCGTTAGGGGTATCCCTGGGCATACCTATCCCTAGTTTGATAGCTATGTTTCCGGCAGTAAATGGATATTTCTTTATTCCAAATTATCCAACCATAATAGCTGCAATAAACTTTGATCGTACCGGTACTACTCGTATAGGAAAATACGTGGTAAATCACTCTTTCCAATTACCGGGATTTATCGCAACCATTGTAGCCGTAAGTGTAGGTTTTGGTTTAGCATATTTACTATTTTAAAAATAAAAAACAACCGTAAAAAAATTAATAAATAAAAAATTATGTACAGAGTCGAAAACGATTTGATAGGAGATTTAGAAGTTCCTGAAAATGCATATTATGGAATTCAAACTCAAAGGGCTGTAAACAATTTTCATATAACAGGTATAAAATTATCTAATTATCCGGAATTAATTAAAGCATTAGCTTATGTAAAATGGGCGGCAGCAGAAACTAATTGTGAATTAGGAGTGTTAGATGAAAATATCAAAAATGCAATTGTAAAAGCATGTCAGGAAATTATAACCGGTAAATACGACAAAGAATTTCCAAGTGATGTAATTCAAGGAGGAGCAGGAACTTCAACCAACATGAATATAAATGAAGTGGTAGCCAATATTGCATTAGAAATAATGGGACATAAAAAAGGAGAATACCAATACTGTTCCCCACACGATCACGTAAACCTTTCCCAATCTACTAATGATGCCTATCCAACTTCTATAAAATTAGCAGCAATTAATTCGAACATGATCTTAATTGATCATTTAAAACAATTAATTGAATCTTTCCGCAACAAAGGAAAAGAATTTATGCATGTTTTAAAAATGGGAAGAACCCAATTGCAAGATGCAGTACCTATGACTTTAGGTCAAGAATTTGAAGCATTTGCAGAAACATTAAGCGAAGATGTGGACCGGTTGACCCAAAATTCTAATTTATTTTTAGAAATCAATATGGGTGCTACTGCCATCGGAACCGGATTAAACGCAATTCCCGGATATGCTGAATTATGTGCTGAAAAATTAGCGGAAATAACAAAATTGCCGTTTATATCTGCAAAAAATTTAGTTGAAGCAACCCCGGATACCGGATCATATGTTATTTACTCATCAGCTTTGAAAAGAGTAGCCATCAAGCTTTCAAAAATTTGTAACGATTTACGTCTATTATCATCCGGACCTCGTTGTGGATTGAATGAAATCAATCTACCGGCTATGCAACCGGGATCTTCCATTATGCCGGGAAAAGTTAATCCCGTTATTCCGGAAGCAATGAACCAAACTTGCTTTAAAGTTATTGGAAATGATTTAACAGTAACTATGGCGGCAGAATCCGGGCAACTCCAATTAAATGTAATGGAACCTGTAATCGCATACAGCTTGTTAGAATCAGTTCATATTTTAATGAACGCAATGGATTGTTTACGTGTAAATTGTATAGACGGTATAACAGCAAATGAGCAACATTGCAAAGATATGGTATTAAACAGTATAGGAATTGTTACAGCATTAAATCCTTATATAGGATACAAAAACAGTACTAAGATAGCTAAAGAAGCCTTAGAGAAAAATTTAAGTGTTTATGACTTAGTGCTCGAAAATAAGCTTTTATCAAAAGAAAAATTAGATGAAATTTTAAACCCGCAAAATATGCTGGGGCCTCATAAGTATAAAGACTAATATAACGTTGAAAAGCAGTTGAGAAATCAATTGCTTTTTCTTTTTTGTATAGATACTATCAAGGAATTCACTGAAATATGAACTTAATATAAATACTTTTAAGGAGGAACTTTTTAGGCATTAATAAGAATAGGGAAAAAATATAAGTTCATTTTATTGGCATATTAATTGTATTTTATATAGAGTTATTTTATGGGATAAAAAATATTATTTTCTTTTTTTATCTCTAATTAACCTAAAAAATATTTATTAAAAAACAAGATATATGGAATGGATTTTAAAAACTATTCAAGGTTCTCCTGAATTAGCTATTTTTCTCACCTTAGCATTAGGTTTTGCAATCGGACAAATAAAAATTAAAGGATTTAGTTTAGGCGCCGTTACGGGCGTTCTTTTAATGGGTGTATTAATCGGACAGCTGGGTATTTCCATTTCGCCTACCGTGAAATCAGCATTTTTTCTCATATTTTTATTTGCCGTTGGATATAGTGTGGGTCCTCAATTTGTACACGGATTAAAAAAAGAAGGATTGCCGCAAATTGCATTTGCCGCCTTAGTATGTGTATCTTGTTTATTAGTGGGATGGGTTGCAGCAATTATTGCGGGTTTTGATGTAGGAAATGCAGCAGGATTATTAGCCGGAGCTAATACCATATCAGCAGTAATTGGAGTTGCATCCGATACGATAAATCAGTTAAGTATAGACTCTTCTCAAAAACAACAATTAATAAATCACATTCCCGTTGCGTATGCAGTAACTTATATTTTTGGAACAGCAGGAACAGCATGGTTTTTATCATCCATTGGACCTAAACTTTTAGGAAAAGATGTTATAGGACAAACCAAAAAATATGAAGAATCATTAGGAGGAGAAATACAAGATGATGATTCAAGTTTAGAATATGCTTATGATGGAGCTACTTTTAGAGTAATTGAAGCAGGAAGTTCATTTTTTAATCAAAAACGCACTGTTCAAGAGGTTGAAAATTTACTAGTAAACAAAGGATGGCCCGTCTATGTTGAACAAATTCGTTCAGCTTCTAACAATGAAATTAATTCAGATCCTACTCCCGATACTACTATCAATAAAGGAGATCGAATGGTTTTAAATGGCCCGTTAGATACCATCTTGTCCGATGAAAATCTGGTTGGTAAAGAAGTAGCAGATTTGGAATTATTGGATTTTAAGGTAGAGAATTTAAAAGTAATGGTTGCCAATAAAGAAATAATCGGAAAATGTTTACATACCCTAAAATACAATAAAAACAGACACGGAGTAATCATATTAAAAATACATAGAGGAAAAACAACAATTCCTTTATTAAAAAATGTAACCATCCAACGAGGAGATATTGTGGAAATAGAAGGCAGGAAAACAGACGTAGATAAATTTGCTTCCTATTTAGGTTATCCGGAAAGGCCCACTAATGTTACTGATATTCTATATATAGGATTGGGTATTTTTTTAGGAGGATTATTAGGGTCATTATCAATCCGTACCGGAAATATTCCCTTAAGTTTAAGTGCCAGTGGAGGAGTTTTAATTATGGGAATTATATTCGGATGGTTACGATCCTTACGACCTACTTTTGGATACATTCCTTCGCCCTCAGTTTGGCTGATGAATAATTTGGGTTTAAATATGTTTATTGCTGTAGTGGGAATAAATGCAGGACCCGATTTTATTTCTGGACTGAAAACGGCCGGAGTAAGCTTATTTATTGCAGGAATATTTGTAAGTATCGTACCCATGTTCATTGGTATATTATTGGGAAGATATGTATTTAAATTCAATCCTGCCATTACCTTAGGTGCTTGTGCAGGAGCCCGAACTACAACTGCTGCTTTGGGAGCCTTGGAAGATACATTACAAAGTAAAGTTCCGGCCCTGTCTTATACCACTACTTATGCCGTTGGTAATACACTACTTATTATATGGGGTGTAGTAATTGTTTTGTTAATGAGCTAGCCATTGAACACTAAAAATCAGTAAAACAAGAAAAAAGTAAATAACAATGGATATTTCTAAACTAAAAACCTCTCGTCGTAAAGAGCAGCAATTAGAACAACTAAGCCCTTTTGAGTTAAAGAATGATTTGATTAAATTGGCCTCAGATCAACAAACTAAACCAACCAGAACCATGTTAAATGCAGGTCGTGGAAATCCCAATTGGATAGCAACAGTTCCTCGAGAAGCATTTTTTACCTTAGGAAGGTTCGGAATAGAAGAATGTAAAAGAACCTTAAATAAACCCGAAGGATTGGCGGGTATACCTGAAAAAAAAGGAATAGGTAAAAGATTTGAAGCATTTTTGGAAAAAAATAAAGACCAACCCGGTATCGAACATTTAAAAAATACCTATAAATATGGTATAGAAAAACATAAATACGATCGCGACAGTTGGGCGCACGAATTAGCGGAAGGAATTATCGGAGATCAATATCCAAGTCCGGTAAGGATGTTAAAACACATAGAACCCATAGTTCACGATTACCTCATTCAAGAAATGTGCGGGAATAATCCGCAAAGAAGTGGTAAATATGATATTTTTGCCGTAGAAGGAGGTACGGCTGCCATGTGTTATATTTTTGATTCTTTGATGGAAAACTATTTATTAAGAAAAGGAGATCATATTGCTTTAGGAGTTCCCGTTTTTACTCCTTACTTAGAAATACCTGAATTAAAAAGGTATGACTTTAAGGTAACTTACGTTCATGGTACAGGAAAAAATAGCGACGGAACTTCCAACTATCAATATCCGGATGAAGAATTAGATAAATTAGGAGACAAAACCATCAAAGCCTTTTTCATTGTTAACCCAAGTAATCCCACCTCAGTAGAAATTTGCGATAAGAGTAGAAAATATCTCATAAAAATAGTTAAAAACCTCAATCCAAATTTAATGATATTGACGGATGATGTTTATGGTACTTTTGTTCCCAAATTTAGCTCATTAATGAACGAATTACCACAAAATACACTTTGTGTTTATTCATTCTCAAAATATTTCGGAGCCACAGGATGGCGTTTAGGGGCTATTGCTTTATATGAAGATAATATTTATGATAAAATGCTAAAAGCAATACCTGAAAAAGAAAAAGCCAAAACAGCAAAATTATATTCCAGTTTGACTTTATATCCTGAAAAACTGAAATTTATTGACCGATTAGTAGCAGACAGTCGTCAAGTTGCATTGAATCATACTGCAGGATTATCCTTACCTCAACAAATACAAATGATGTTGTTTGCATCGTTTGCATTATTGGATAAGCAAAATCACTATAAAAAAGTATGTACAGATTTAGTAAAACATAGATTTAATCTACTTTGGGAAGGAATGAATATACCTATCAAACCCGATCCGGAAAGAGCATCTTATTATTGTGAAATAGATATTCATGAATGGGCATCTAAAAATTACGATAAAGATTTTGTTACTTTCTTGGAAAAGAATTTTGAACCCGTAGATATACTTTTCAGATTAGCAGAAAAATCTTCCATAGTATTGTTAAATGGAGGAGGATTTGCCGGTCCGGAATGGTCAGTAAGAGTATCATTAGCAAATTTAGATGACGATGATTATAAAACTATAGGAAAAAAGCTTTCCGAAACAATGTACGAATACGTAGAAGCATGGAAAAATTCAAAAAAATAAATTCAAATATTAATTATAATTATTTAACTATGAAAACAAAAAGTTTAAAAAATTTGTTCAGTTTGTTTGTATTGTTTATTTTTATGGCGGTTAACGCACAGTATAAACCAACTATTTACATTTTAGCAACAGGAGGAACCATTGCAGGACAAGGGTCATCCTCTGTAACTCAGGCATATACAGCCGGTTCTATTACAGTAGATGAACTTTTAAAAGCAGTTCCTTCCATTAAAGACATTGCTAACATTAAAGCAGAGCAAGTAGCAAATATCGGAAGTCAGGATATGAATGACGATGTTTGGCTAAAATTATCGAAAAGAGTTAATGAATTGCTTAAACAAAAAGATGTAGACGGAATTGTAATTACCCACGGTACCGATACACAAGAAGAAACAGCATATTTTCTTAACTTAACCGTAAAAAGCAACAAGCCTGTAGTATTAGTAGGTTCCATGCGTCCATCTACTGCCATTAGTGCAGACGGTCCTAGAAATATTTACAATGCAGTTGCATGTGCTGGATCGCCGGAATCTTTAGGTAAAGGAGTAATGGTAGTAATGGATGATAAAATTATAGGGGCTGATGATATTACCAAAACGCATACTCTTTCTGTAGGAACTTTTGAAGATCCAAATTACGGGAATTTGGGAATCGTGTATAACGGTAAACCCATCTATACCAGGGAATCTGTTAAAAGACATACAATAAATTCAGAATTTGACATAACTAACATAACTAAACTGCCTAGAGTTGAAGTAATTTTAAGTTATTCCAACGCTAAGTCATTATTTGTAGATGCTGCAGTTAATGCCGGAGTAAGAGGAATAGTAACTGCAGGAGTAGGTAACGGAAACATTACCACCGATCTACAAAATGCACTTGCAAATGCAGTAAAAAGAGGGATTGCAGTAGTTCGCTCCTCCCGAATTTCAATGGGGCCAACTGCTCAATATGATGAAGTAGATGACGATAAATATGGATTTACAGCATCTTGGTACTTAAATCCGTATAAATCCAGAGTATTATTGATGCTTGCTTTAACCAAAACAAATAATTATAAGGAAATTCAAAGAATGTTTACAGAATATTAAAAATTTATGAAGAAATTAAGTATTACGAAAAAAATTCTCATAGC
Organism: Apibacter sp. wkB309; assembly: GCF_002964915.1. Lineage (NCBI taxonomy): Bacteria > Pseudomonadati > Bacteroidota > Flavobacteriia > Flavobacteriales > Weeksellaceae > Apibacter > Apibacter sp. wkB309. The sequence continues at coordinate 87,542 of NZ_PSZL01000006.1, read as the reverse complement.
GGCTAATTGTTTATTTTGTTTGTCCATGTTCGGACAGCAAACCAATCCAAGTACAGGAGAAAACACTGTTAATGAACCATCTTTCAAATCCGTTCTGGATAAGTTATTGAAAGATGACAAAATGTTAAACATTATGTTTGATACTCGTGTAGATTATCAAGCCACTTTTAAAGGAAGTAAAACGGATCAAAGCAGTTTTAGAGGAAATACTGTAAAAGTATGGTTTGAAGGTGAAATAATTCCCGGGTTTCGTTACAGGGTACGTCATAGACTAAATACCCCTCAAAACGCATTGTACAGAGATAACTATTCATCAGCAACCGATCAAGCATATTTCGAAATTGATGCAGGAAAAAATTTAACATTCCGTGTAGGTAAACAAGCAGTACAATTCGGTACTTTTGAATTTGACTATAATGCTGCTGATGTTTACTTATATACTATGACCTATAATGACCTGGATGCCTATAAAACGGGGGTTAATGTAGCTTATAGAGTAGCAGGACAAACCTTAAATTTTGAAGTGGTAAATTCGGATGCGCCTCAATTTGCTACCGATAAATATAAAAATAAATCGTTAGCAGGTTTATTCTTATGGGAAGGTAGCCTTTTCAACAATGTATTTAGAACTCGATATGGATACGGAGCCTTTCAACATGATGCGAGCAAATATTATAACTGGATAACCATTGGTAACCAAATCAATCTTAAAAAATTTACAGCTGAATTAGATTGGTATATGGGAGATCGTGATATGGATTACGGGGATGTCGTTCAAAATGAAGATTTAGGATTAAGACATGTTAGAGACAATTCTGTTTCAGTTAATTTTAAATACGATTTAGGAAAGATAAAACCTTTAATTAAAGGAGTATGGAATAAAAGAAGAGATCAAATAAATTCTTCTTCCTATATTAATGGAGGTGTACAAGCAGCAGTTGAATATTATCCATTTACAGATCCGGCTATTAAAGACCTTAGATTCCACCTTATGTATGCATATAACAGAACCAATTTTAACGGAATATATAATGGTTTAGATGGAATTAATGGAAATCAAATTATTGCAGGTATGCGTTGGTTCTTGAAAATCAAATAGAAATTGTACGATTATACTCAAATATTTTGACAAAAAAGCCTTATAATTTATTTATAAGGCTTTTTTTATACCTTAATTCTTCAGTCTAAAAATTAAACTTAATTGAAGATAAAGAATCATTTTAAAATGAATTGAAATAAAGATAGAACTTATTTTTTTCGGATGATTTTTCCGGTAGGAGTTTTAGCAAAGCTTTCAACATAAATAAACTCTTTAGGTTTTTCATATTTATTTTCGTAATTGAAATCTAAAATTTGTTTTTCTAAATTGAGATCTTTTTTTCCGGCTATGATAATCACTACTTTATTACCTAGTACAGGATCTTGTACGGATGAAATGATAAAATCAGATTGAATAATAGATTTCAGTTGTTTTTCGACTTGTTCAGGAAAAATTTTAATTCCTCCGGAATTAATTACATGGTCCATTCTTCCTTTCCATTCAAATTCATTTTCAGAAATGAGAGAAACCAGATCATTAGTTACAATTTCTTCATCCAAAAATGGAGGAAGAATACACAAACAACCCCTTTCATCCACACGAATTTTAGTATTGGGCATAACTTTAAAAACCGAATTTACCGCATGCCCCGATATTTTTTTAAGTGCAATATGAGATATCGTTTCCGTCATTCCAAAAGATTCATAAATATCGGTGGTATGTTTTTTTAATTCAGATGCCAATTGAGCGGAAGGCTGAGCGCCTCCTACAATCAATTTTTTTATAAGGTAAAGCTTATCTAACGAATTTTCAACTTGCATAGGCGTCATTGCAGAAAAGGTAAATTCTCTGTTAAGATTCTCAAGGGGATGAGATACGGGCTTAATGCAATAAAGATCTAATTTCCAAACGATAGCTCTTACTAACATCATCTTACCTGCTATATAGGAAGAAGGCATACAAAGAAGAGCGCTGTCATTAGCTTTGAGATTTAAAAAAGTACCCGTCATCTTTGCGCTTTCAGCCATAGCCTTTTTAGTAAGTTCAATATTTTTTGGAGTTCCGGTGGAACCCGATGTCTTTGTGATTATAGTGGGTGAAGCAGAAAACCAATCTTTTAAAAAATCAACAATGTCTATTTGCCATTTTTCTTGACAAGGTATTGCATTTACGTCTATAGGTTTTGAAAAATTCAGATGAATCATAAGAAATTTTTTTTCTTTATACGATAATGATTACTATCAATGAAACTATATATTTCAGAAATATAGGATACTTTTTAATTTATGGATTATAAAATAGATATTCACCCCTTACGGAAAGTTTAGAAGGAAAATTATTAGTATATAAACTTCCTGTACCCAAACCTTGCGGCATATCTTTATGAAATAAAGCAGTCCATTGCGCTATAGCATTTAATCCAATATTGGATTCTAAGGCTGAAGTGATCCACCAATCTATATTTTTAGATTCGGCTATTTCAATCCATTCTTCCGATCCTTTCCATCCGCCAATTAAAGAAGGTTTTAAAATTATATATTGAGGTTTTATAATTTCTAACGTTTTTTCCTTTAAATCTTTATAAAACTTACCGATCAATTCTTCGTCCAAAGCAATAGGAGTGGGAGTATATTTGCATAATTCAGCCATTTGATTTTCATTTCCGGCTTTAATAGGTTGTTCAATGGAATGAATTTCGAGTTTAGCCAGTTGCTCTAATACCTTTTTTGCTTCCTCGAAAGAAAATCCGCCATTAGCATCCACTCTTAATTCCAATTGAGAAGCAGAAAATTCTTTCCGTAAGTTTTGTAATATTTTATATTCTTCTTGCCAATTAACACCAATTTTAAGTTTTATACAACTATAATTTTGTTTAAGTTTTTGTTGGATTTGCTCACGCATAAAGTCCAAATTTCCCATCCAAATTAATCCGTTGATTTTAATTCCTTGTTTTCCTTCGGTAAATTCAGAAGGAAAAAACAACCCGTCTTTACTGTTTTCAATTTGAGCAAAAATTTGTTCAATACCGAATTGTATGGAAGGAAATTCTTGACAATTCGTTAGCAAAAATTCTTTACCTTCATTGATATGATCACATACCCATTGCAGTTTAGGCTCATATTCTGTTTCGGAATCAGCACTTAAACCCCTAAAAAAACTACATTCGCCAACATATTCCGTATCTGAATTTTGAACTTTTAAAAGATAAGTTAGCTTAGAATTTAATGTTCCGCGAGAAGTTCCTGCCGGGCGCTTAAATATTAATTCGTATGAGGTGAAATTTGCCTGTATCATATAAAAAAATAATTATAATTAATGAGATATTTATCTTAACTTGAACAAAAGTTAAAAACTTTATCAAAGTTATTACCAACGCTAAAATTACAAATAATATGAAGAAAATTTTATTATTTTGGATCGTACTATCCACCTGTTTTTTTTATTCTCAACAAGCTGAGATACCGGCTATAGAAAGTAAGTCAATACCTCTCAACTATTATGCGGATGCATACGGTACGGGATATGACTTAAAAACACGCTTGAAAGAAATTATCAAACAGGGACATGCACCCATTGGATATAAAGGTTTGTGGAATTTATATAAGTCCATGAGTGCTTTTAGTGATCAATGGTATGAAAACGACGGAACTGTTTTGGATATTTATTCTGAGATACCTAACGGTGCGGATCCCTACAATTATCGATTTGGAATAGATCAGTGCGGTAATTATACTAAAGAAGGAGATTGTTATAATAGAGAGCACCTGATACCGCAATCTGTATTTTATAAAAAAAATCCCATGCTGTCTGATGCCTTTCATATTTGGCCTACGGACGGAAAAGTGAATGCCATGAGAAGCGATTATCCGTTTGGCAGAGTAGGTAACAGCAAATGGGTTTCCAAAAACGGATCTCAATTGGGTAACAATGCTAATTCCGGGTATTCTAAAGGGTATAAAGGAGTCGTTTTTGAACCCATTGATGAATTTAAGGGCGATATAGCTCGAGCATTCTTTTATTTTGCAACCCGATATGAAGATGAAATCAGTTCTTGGAGTTTTGATATGTTTAATAGAACAAAAAATCAAGTGTTTACCGATACCTTTAGAAATATATTGCTGACTTGGCATGTAATGGATCCTGTCAGCGATCGAGAAATAGCCATGAATGAAGCTATTTATAGTAAACAGAAAAATCGTAATCCCTATATAGACCATCCCGAGTGGGTGGAAATGGTTTGGGGTAATAATTTAAAAGTGGAAAGTTTCGAATATCAACCCAGAGATTTTTTACAAATTTATCCTACTCTTTCTTCGGGAACTGTTTATATAAAATCCAACGATTATAAATCCGCAATTAAAAAAGTGATGGTTTTTTCTTTAAACGGAATTTTATTACAAACCATTGTCAATTCCTATAACAGCGATTTATTGACGATTACTATTCAAAAATCAGGTAGTTACATAATAAAAGTAATGGGAAATGATTTTGAAGTAAACAGAAAAGTTATAATCCAATAAAATATGATAGAATTTAAAAGAGGAGAAATTCATTTTCTCCTCTTTTTTACTTTTCAGTTGTTTATATTTCGGTAACGTATAAAACTACATAAAAAATACCGATAAGCTTCTGGCTCCTTGTGCTCCTCGAACCATAACAGCCCCTATATCAGCCGTAGCAGAAGGACCTAACATAAAACAACCGTAATTGTTATCACGAAGATTTATTCTTGCATACGCTTCATACATGTCTCTAACTATATCTTGAGGCTTTAACAAAATAATTAAATGTTGAGAAAGAAAACCTAACGAAGTAACCATCATACCTTTTTCTGTCAACCAGACCATACCGTTTTCTGAAACACCAAATTCCGCTCGAATAATTCCAACATCCACATCATCCAATTGATGAGGATCAGTTACTTTGGATAAATCTTTATTTCCCGGAAATTCGATGGCAGAAGAACAAATTACTTTAGCTTGCGGATGCAATTCTTTAATTTTGTTTTCGCCTTCCTCAATGGAATTTATGGTGAAGCAAGTACCGGCATTTAAGATTAAATTTTCCTTAAATTCTTCCACAATATCTTTTGAGCTTTTGGGAAATGAAGGAATTACAGGATAGGGATATTGGGTCCCTTGAGGCTTATTTTTACGAATAGCTTCTAATATATGTTCTTTAGTACTTATCATCTTTTTTCTTTTCTGTTTTTAATATACCAATCTCTAAAAGTATTTTTTGCCATAGAAAACATTTTACGTTCTTGAGTCCATGGATTTAAACTGCTGTATATAAGAAAATCGGGCACTATAGGCAGTGCTTTTTCTGCAAAAGCTTCCGTTGTTCTAAATAGATGCGGATGCCCTAAAACAGCACCGGCTGCTTTCAGCGCATATTTTCGATTCGAAGGCATGTATCCTTTGTCGACAACCAATTTCCTCCATTTGTAGATTTGATCGGAAATATCAATTTTTACCGGACAAACATCTGAACAAGAGCCGCATAAAGTGGAATGATATGGAAGCTCTTTATATTTTTCAAGGTCGAAAGTCGGGCTTAATATAATTCCTATCGGTCCGGAATAGGTTGATTCGTAAGATAAACCACCACTTCTTCTGTAAACCGGACAAGTATTCATACATGCGCCGCAACGGATACATTTAAGAGATGTCCAAAAATCTTCCATACCTAAACGTGTAGATCTTCCATTATCGGTCATAATAATATGAAGTTCTCCATTTTTTCGGGGTCCGGTGAAATGCGAAGTATATTGGGTTGCCGGTGTTCCCAGTGCACTCCTGGATAAAAGACGTATAAAAATTCCTAAATCTTCCACCTTTGGAATTATTTTTTCAATACCTATACTAGCAATATGAAGAGGGGGTACGGCAGCTCCAATATCCGCATTACCTTCATTAGTGCAGACAACAAAAGTACCTGTTTCAGCTATCGCGAAATTGGCACCGGTCATTCCTGCCCCTGCTCGTAAAAATTTAGGCCTGGCATTATTCCTCATCGCTTCATTTAAAGAATGCGGATCCGTATCATTAGGATCAGTACCTATGGTTTTCGCAAAGAGTTGGGCGATATCTTCCGTGGTTTTTTCAATGGCGGGCATAACAATATGAGCCGGTGGTTGATGAGAAAGCTGCTGTATTCTTTCGCCCAAATCAGACTCGGTAACCTCAATTCCCTTGGATTCTAAAAAGCTTGTCATTTCACACTCTTCTTGAAGCATGGATTTGCTTTTTATAATTTCAGTTACTTTTCTTTCTTGTAAGATATTGTAAACGATTTCGTTATGTTCCTGCGCATCTCTAGCCCAGTGGACCACTGCTCCTCTTTTAGAGGCATTTTCTGCAAAAGTAGATACATATTCGTCCAAGTGTGACAAAGTGTGTTCCTTTATTTCAGATGCTAATTCTTTAAGTTCTTCCCATTCCGGTATGGATTGGGCTATTCGATCTCTTTTTACTCGGGCATTCCAAAGGTTTTTATCGTGTTCCTTTTCGTGTATGTTATCTTGATTTATAAATTCAGCAGAATTTTTTTCAATGTTGACAATCTTCTTTTTCATTTTCAAAGTTTAAAATGGACCTCCGTTAAGAACTTGGGCAATATGAAGAAAAGGTAAATGGGTGATTCCATTTTTTAAAGCAACTCCTTTTTGGTGCATTAAACAAGACATATCGGGAGAAACTACATATTCTGCTCCACTGGTTACGTAATCTGAAATTTTGTCTTTACCCATTTTTCCGCTCACTACTTCATCAGTTACACAAAAAGTGCCTCCAAAACCGCAACATTCGTCCGGTCTGCTCATCTCTGCTATTTCCAGTCCATCAATCATTTTTAATAAATCAGCAGATTTATTATAGGGAGTTCCTATGATTTCCGAAGGTTGGGCAATTCCTAATCCTCGGATGGAGCTGCAGCTATTGTGTAGAGCAACTTTATGTTTGAATTCAACACCCGGAAAACTTTTTACTTGTAGGATGTCGTGTAAAAATTCAACCAATTCATAGGTGTTTTTTCTCACTTGCTTTACCTCATCGGTTTGCTCTAAATTATCAAAATGTAAACGGACTTGCTTTACACAACTTCCGGCAGGACCAACGATGTACTCATAATCCTTAAAATTTTGAATAAATAGTTTTTGTGCTGCTTCTGCACTTTTGTAATCGCCCTCATTGGACATGGGTTGGCCGCAACAAGTTTGCTCCATTGGATATTCTACATCCAAACCCAATTTTTCTAATAATTCCAAAGTTGCTATTCCTACTTCCGGGTAAATAGCATCAATATAACATGGAATAAATAAACCAATTTTCATAATAGATTTTTAATTTTATAGATAATTTTGTTATTTATAATCATTCTAAAGTAAATAAATCAAGGTATTTATATTATTTTATCATTTTATTGTACAGTTTATAGTGATAGCAAAGATTGTGCTTAATGAAAGGTTTTACTCAAAAATTTTTTCAGTTATCTTTGTTAAAAATTAAAATTCTGATATTTACCAATTTTTTCGGATAAATAAAAAGTATGAGGTTAACGGATTCATTGAGTAACTTACCTGTTGAAAAAAAATATTTATTAGCAGTTAGTGGAGGAGTCGATAGTATGGTATTGTTGTATTTATTTTATAATTCACCTTACCGTTTTAGTGTAGTTCATTGTAATTTCCGGTTGAGAGGAGAGGATTCAGATTTAGACGAAAAATTAGTGAAGGACTTTTGTGATGATCATGATATTAAGTTTTTCGTTAAAACCTTTAATACCTTAAAAATTAAGAAAAATAGAGAGTCTATTGAAATGGTAGCCAGGAACTTAAGGTATGATTATTTTCAAGAATTGATAAAAAAGCACTCTTTTGATTATCTTATTACAGCACACCATCTTAATGATAATGTAGAAACTTTTTTTATAAATCTATTGAGAGGTTCTGGAATTAAGGGACTATCGGGAATGCAAATGATTGCAAATTATATTGTAAGACCTTTATTGCCTTTTACCCGAAATGAAATCGTTAATTTTGCTTTGAATCATTCAATCACTTGGAGAGAAGATGCTTCCAATCAAACGTTGGATTATTTAAGAAATAAAATTCGTCATCAGATTATTCCTGAATTTCAAGATATTTCATCCGGTTTTTTACATCAAGTAGAAAAAAGTATGAGTATTTTACATGAAACTCAATCTTTTTTAGAATCACAGGTGCAAGAATTACAAAAAAAAGCAGAAGTTTTTGCTGAGACAGGGGTGAAGGCTTATTCATTAGAGAAACTCCTACAAGCTGATTTTCTTTTGTCTTACCATTTACTTTCCAAATATGGATTTACTAATAAAAAAGATTGTGAAAATATCTTAAATGCTCATACAGGAAGTTTATTTGAATCACAAGAGTATAAAGCTTGGGTAGATAGGGGAACATTGTTATTAGCTAATAGAAGTAAAACGGAATTTTCAATTGTTAATTTTTTAATTCCATCGGTTCCGTGGATATGTAAGCAACCGTTTGAATTTACTTGTTGTATAGTTGATAAAGCTATAGTTAAGGAAGGAGAAAGTATTGATTTTGAAAAAGTTGAATTTCCTTTAGTTTTAAGAAATTGGAAGGAAGGAGATTATTTTTACCCTATTAATGGATTAGGTAAAAAGAAGGTAAGTAAATTTTTAAAGGATCATAAGGTATCTAATTTTCAAAAAGAAAAAGTATTGGTTTTATGTAATAATTCAGGAGAAATTATTTGGTTGGTAGGGTATCGTTTGGATGACCGTTTCAAAATATCACCTTCTACTCAAAAATTTCTTCATTTACATTATAAAGCATAAGAGTTAAAGATTATGAACTCTTATAAAGTAAATTTTTTCTTATTTGAAGCTAGTAGGTATCATGTTTGTATCTTTTAATAATAATTTGAAAAATATCTTATGTATTCTAAGATAAAGGAAAAAATTAGAAATATTATACATTTTTTAACCTATGATATATGGCGGGTAAACGGAAGCGATGGACCTCATATAAAAACTTATTTTATCAATATTACCAAAGCTTTTTTATTAACTTTTAGAAATAGTAACGGCTCACAGATCAATACTCGTGCAGCAGCCTTAACGTATAATTCTCTTTTGTCTATAGTGCCTTTGTTGGCGGTATTATTTGCTATAGCCCGTGGATTTGGTTTTCAAAATATAGTAGAAACACAACTGTTTCAATATTTTACGGGCCAGAAAGTTGCTCTTTCCAAGGCTATGCAATTTATAGACGGTTCGATTGATTATGCTCAAGGAGGCGTATTTTTAGGTTTAGGAATAATCATTCTCTTTTACACGGTTATAACTTTATTAGTAAGTATTGAAGATAATTTTAATACTATTTGGAGAATTAAAAAAGGAAGGAAATTTTCTCGTCAATTTACGGATTATTTAGCCTTAATTCTTATAGCTCCTTTATTTTTAATTTGTAATGCCGGATTATCAATTTTTTTGAACTCGACCACCAATATCAATATAATCGGTATGGTCATTAGTCCGATCATAAAGTTTATTCCCTACGTTATAATCATCTTACTTTTTACATTTATATATATTTACATACCTAATACAAAAGTCAAATTTAGTGCTGCCTTTTTAGCAGGTATAGTGAGCGGGAGTTGTTTTCAAATCTTTCAAATGCTGTATATCTCCGGACAATTTTGGATAGCAAAATATAATGCTATTTATGGGAGTTTTGCCGCATTGCCTTTGTTAATGCTATGGCTGCAATTGAGCTGGTTAATTTGCTTGTTCGGGGTGCAATTATCTTTTTCCTACCAAAATGTAAATAAGTTTAGCTTCGAAAAAGATATTTCCAACATAAGCAGGAGATATAAAGATTTTATACTTTTAATGATCACAACACTCATTATAAAACGATTTGAAACAGGCGAAAAACCGTATACGGCAGATGAATTGTCTGAAACGTATAAAATACCCACCCGATTAACTAGTGATTCTTTATACTATTTATTACAAGTAGGACTAATTGTAGAAACTCTTACGGAAAATGATATGGTGGTTGCGTATATTCCCGGAATCGATATCAATCACATTACGATAAATTATTTTTTCAATAAATTGGATCAATATGGATCTGAAAACTTTAAGATCGATATGGAAGGAGATATCAAAAATATTTGGGATAAGACTTTAGAAATACGAAATATGATTTATGAGCATGAAGGCGGAGTTTTACTTAAAGATATATAAGAGCTAATCGATAGCTTATTAAGCTTTTTTAAATTCTCATGAAGGTTTCCATGTAAAATTATTTTGAAAAATAATCCGGCCAATCCATTAATTTATAAGTTCTGATTTAAATATAATTTTTAATCATTGATATGCTCCTAAAGCAGGATCTTTAATTCTCGATATACCGTTCATATCTTCAGGAACTTCCTTTGCATAACTTAAATTGCCTTTACCTAAAGCTGGAGAACCTATATTAAGTAGAAGTAAACAATCCGAATATCCTGTTTTATAAAATTGTGGATCTTTATTAAGAATGGTATTTACAAAATGTTCGTCCGTTTCTATAGATAAATTATTGGAAGTATTTTTAATCAGATTAGTATCAAAAATATAATTAAAAGGGGCTTGCTCATTTTTATCTAAATATAAGCTGTTATAATTTTTAACCCAGAAAATACAATTTTTAAAGGAAGCCGTAAGCGAATTATATTTTGTTTGTCCTGATTTCTGATAAGCATTAGATAAATAGGCAGAGTATCCCGCACCTGCGTTCAAATTCCAATAATTGGCAAAAGTGCAATGAGTGAAATCATAGTTTCCACCATATTCTGCTATAAGATCGGAAGTGCCACAATTATTTATGGCAAGATTCTTACCTTCCACATTGCCTCCTACAGAGTAGATTCCTCCATATAAAAAATTATAAATTTTGGAGTTGAAAATGTTCAAATGAGCATTTTCCTCTAAATAAAATGCATTATTACCCCCTTTTATAACTAAGTGGTTAATTGTTGCGGAGGCGTTGGCAGCAAGATAAATTTGATTCCAATTACCCGGAAGTGAATCGTATTTGGTTTCGTGTCGATCTCCCCGAATTAATACTTCATGTTCCAAAGAACCGTCTATAGTAAGTTGGCTGCCCGAATCAATAATTATATTTGCATTTTTATGAAGATATATTTTGGTTCCTTCCGATACGGATAACTTGGCACCATTTGTAATTTTTAAATTTCCATAAATAACTTTGGATTTAATATTGTTCCAAGCCATATCTTTTGCTATTTCTTTAGTCCCTGATTTAGAATAGTAAAATTCTGCATCTTCAATTAAAGAAAGTAACTTAACTTTTTGTGTAGATCCGACGGTGGTAAACAATAAGTCCTCATCTGCTAACGCTTCGGATGCGTTAATGGCTTGAGGAGCAACTTCAATAAAAATGAATAAACTATCTTTAGACCGTATAGGTATGTTTAGAAAGCTATTTTGATTGGTTGCATTGCCGGGAGTTCCGTCTACATTAATTTTAAATTGAGAAGACGAGCCTTTTTCAAGATAAATCCTCGGAATTACAACATCATCGTTTTGTTGGTTATAAACTTTAAGTACATAGGTTTCTGAACGAACCGATGAAAATACAGTATCCAGCAAAACCGTATCTTTAGAAAAACGGAGCGGTTTAGAAGCAGAATCATAATTATAATCATCTCTGCATGAAAAAATTGAAAGAGCTAAAAAAGATAAAAATAATAAAAGGGATAATTTTTTCATATCAGTTTAATCATACTAAGAATGGGCACTAAAATAACAAATACGTTTTGTCTTAAAATTTATATCCGACACTTAATACTAGAGAATTTTGTCTTTTCTCTAATTTAAATGCTTCACCGGTACGCTTCTTTATAAAATTTGTTTGACTTTTATTAAAACCGAATTCATAACGCACATCAAAAGTGAGCTTAGCTAAGTCAAAACCTCCTCCTACTTGACCGGCAAGTGAAAAATCATCTGTTTTTGTTTTTCTTATTCCTTTTAAGGAAATATCTTCATTTAAAGAAGTGGAAAAAACAGGGCCGGCATACAATCGGGTAACTTCTAAAAATTTAGATCCAAACAAAATAGGGATATCCAATCGGTTGGAATGTGCCGTAAATTCACCATCGTTCCTATAATCGAAATTAGTTTTCATGGATGAAAAATAAATCTCGGGTTGGATAAACCATTCCAAAAATTTTATTCGACTAAAAAAACCCGCATGCCATCCGATATTATCTGTGGCTTTACTTTCTTTAATATTGGTTACGGTTTGCTTTAAAGTTCCTTTATAACCGAAAGCCATTCCGGCTTTGGCTCCAAATTCAACTTGTTGCGCATAAGTAACGATTGAAATAAAAAGTAAAAATAATATCGGAAAGAGTCTTTTCATATATAATGATTTTTGCTTAATTTTTTTCAAAGATAATTATTATTTATTACATTTGAAGAACATTAAATATTAAAGGATAAAGTCATGGAAATTATATATTACGGACATGCATGTTTTGGTTTTAAAACCTCATCAGCAACAGTCTTAATTGATCCATTTATTTCGGGAAATGAATTAGCAAAAGATATAGATATAAATGGAATTAAAGCAGATTATATTTTTTTGACTCACGCCCATTATGATCATATTTTAGATGTTGAAACTATCGCTAAAAACAATAATTCCCAAATATTGGCTAATCCGGAAATTACTGCTCACTATGAAAAATTGGGTTTAAATGTGATACCCATGAATATAGGAGGAGTTAAGAAATTTGACTTTGGTAAAATTAAAATGGTATCGGCGTCCCACAGTTCTTCTTTTCCCGATGGATCCTATGGCGGACTAGCTTGTGGTTTCCTGATGAAAATGGATGGAAAAGTAATTTATGTAGCCGGTGATACTGCCCTTACCACAGACATGAAATTGCTACCATTTATTTATGGATATATTAACGTGGCTATATTACCTATTGGTAATACCTATACGATGGGTGGCTATGATGCTGTTATTGCAGCAAAATTTGTTAAAACAAAAAATGCCATAGCTTCTCATTATGATACTTTTCCTGCCATAAAAGTTAATAAGGATAAGATTAAACATTTATTCTTAGCCGAAGAAAAACGGTTAACTTTTTTGTCCATTGGAGAATCAGTGGATATTTGTAAATTTGAATAATTTTAATCACATATAAATTAATTATATAGACTGTATATAGGGGAAACTTTATTCGATAGAATATACTTACAAAAAAATTATGAGTAATAATTTAGTGGAAAAATTTAATACGCCTTACGAAAGCATCCCTTTCGAAAACATTAAACATGAAGATTTTAAACCAGCGATTGAACAGGCAATTGAAGATGCTAAGAACGAAATTAACGAAATAGTTCAAAATACTGATCCACCTAATTTTGTAAATACCATAGTAGCTTTAGAAAATGTCGGAAAAAAACTTACCATAATTTCCTCTACTTTTTTTAATTTAAATTCAGCGGAAACAAATGATTATTTGCAAAGTTTAGCAGAGGAAATATCTCCTATGCTAACTGAATATGCAAATGACATCATACTGAATGAACAATTATTTGAAAAAATAAAAATTGTTTACGATACAACCTTAAAATCAAAGTTAAGCCAAGAAGAAGTACGACTTTTAGATAAAACGTATAAGGATTTCTCAAAAAATGGAGCCCTGTTATCCTCGGAGGATAAAAATAATCTCCGACAAATCTCTAATGAATTAGCAATTTTATCCGTAAAGTTTGGCCAAAACGTTTTAAAGGAAACCAATGATTACTTTCTTCATATATCCGAAAATAAGGATATGGAAGGAATTCCGGAATCCATAAAAGAAATGGCAAAACAAGAGGCGGAAATTAGAAATTTAAAAGGTTGGGTTTTCACGTTACATTATCCCAGCTATGTGCCTTTTATAACGTATTCGGCAAATCGAGAGTTGCGTAAGGAAATTTATACTGCTTATATGCAACGAGCATGTAAAAATAATGAGTATAATAATGAAGATATTATTCATAAAATTGTTGAATTACGGAGCAAGAAAGCTAAATTATTAGGTTTTAAAACTTATGCCGATTTGATTTTGCAAGAGAGAATGGCCTCTGCACCTAAACTTGTATATGATTTTTTATATGATTTGTTACATAAAGCTAAGCCATTTGCTAAAAAAGAAATTCAAGATTTAAAAAATATAGCTTCACGAGACGGCATAACAGAAATGATGCCTTATGATCATGCCTTTTATGCTGAAAAATTAAGACAAGAAAAATTTTCATTTTCTGAAGAAGAATTAAAACCTTATTTTCCGTTGCATCAAGTTTTAAATGCTGCTTTTGATGTAGCTAAAAAATTATACGGGTTGACTTTTATTGAAAGAGAAGATATACAAAAATATCATTCGGAAGTTAAAGTGTATGAAGTGATCAATGATAAGGGAAAACATCAGGCATTGTTATATACCGACTTTTTTCCCAGAGAAGGGAAAAGGGCAGGAGCATGGATGACTTCTTATAAGGGGCAATTTAAAACTTTAAGTGATAATATCAGACCGCATATTTCGATAGTTTGTAATTTTTCACGTCCTAACGGAGAAATACCTTCTTTATTGACATTTAGTGAAGTTACCACGTTATTTCATGAATTTGGCCATGCATTACACGGTATTTTAGCTAATACAACCTTTGAATCATTATCAGGCACAAATGTTTATTGGGACTTTGTTGAATTACCGTCTCAATTTATGGAAAACTATGTTTTTGAAAAGGAATTTTTAAAAACTTTTGCCCTTCATTACCAAAAAGGTGATATGCTGGATGAGGAGAAAATTGATAAAATAGTTGCATCTGCTAACTTTATGCAAGGATATCAAACTCTTCGACAAATTGGCTTAGGTCTTTTGGATATGGCCTATCATACCGATGAGTTGAAATCAGATCAAGGGATTGAAGATTTTGAAGTAGAAAAGATTAAAGAAACTCAATTGTATCCTCATATCAAAAATACTTGTATAAGTACATCTTTTTCACATATATTTCAAGGGGGATATGCTGCTGGTTATTATTCCTATAAATGGGCTGAAGTTTTAGACGCTGATGCTTTTGATTACTTTAAAGAAAGAGGAATTTTTGATAAAGAAACAGCTTCTAAATTTGAAAGTTTATTAAGTAAAGGCGGGACTGAAGACCCTATGGAACTATATATAAGTTTTCGGGGTAGAAGACCTCAATCGGAGGCCTTACTTAAACGTGCCGGTTTACTAGCCAATACCAATTAAATAAAAGAGTTTTTAGATAGTATAATATAATAAATGGTTTGAATTTTCAAACCATTTTTTTATGGTGTTATTTTTGAGTTCTGAGAAATCAACTCTATCAAATATAGGTTAATGAATACACTAATTAAAGGAAAGTTAACGAGAAGTTTTAAAAATAGTTAAGCTGCTTATATTATCCATCCATTTCAAATTTTTGTATAAAACATAATGATTAGTCGCTGCTCCGAAACTTTTATTGAAATGGGCTATTCCCGGTATCATAGAACCTTCAAAATCTAAAATTAATTTTTGATCGGAATGATTTTTAATCAATACGTCAATTAGATAAGCATACGAATTTTTAATTTCTAACTCTTTGTCTCTTACTGACAGTAAATTTATAATCCTTCCTTTGGAAAAAATGAGCCATAGATAGACTGTAGGAATATTATCTCTATTATAAAGGGTATATTGTTTTAACACTTTTTGTCGATTTAATTCTTGTAAAAGTGTGTTTAAGATATTGAGCTGTTTGGCTGACAGAAATCTATTGAGTAGATTACTTGGTTTTTCTGATACAATTGATCCCGTATATTTTTCTTCAATTCTGCTATTTGATAATAAACAATTTTTAAGGACCCTTTTTTTGGTTGCATTATAATTAGTCACAAGAGTTGAATATTCACGATCTAAATTCAATAATTGATTATCTCTCTTTACATAGTGTGAAGGTAAATAAGGGGTGTTTTCTTCGTTAAAGCAATAGCCTCTGACTTTATATTTTTTTAAGAAAGATATAAAAAGATGGAAGGTTTCAGCGGATATGATTTCTTTATAAAATATGCCTAATTGTTGACAAAAAATAGGTTGAATAACTAATTTAAATCCCCATTTTTTTTGGTAGGGGATAGGCATTACAGCTTCATAATCGTTTAATACCAAAATATCATATCCATCGGGAGAAACAACGTTTAAATACCACAGTTCTGCATAAATTCTGTAATTGAAGCATTGATCCAAACATGCGGAATATTTTGTTTTATCAATGGTTTTATGATTGTACTTTAAAATCATTGGCTTTACTAATCAATTTTTCATATACGTTTTTCCACAGCCTCCATTGTCCATGACTAGATAAGCTGTCATTATGGAAAATAGATATAAAAGTTCCGTTTACTTTTTTTACGGCATGCAATAAATTTAATAACTTATTTTCAGCTTCCTCAATAGATAATTGCATGTAATTTTTAAGCGTAACATCCATCACGCAGAATGGATAAACTTTTAATTCGGTAACTTGATTATTTTTCAAATCAAACCAATAAAAAGGGGTACAAGTCCCTGCTCTGAAACCGATATGATCTTGAAAACCCATGGAAAAATCTGCTGTAATATTTAATCGGATCAGGTTGTTGTAAGTTTCGGGTAAATGAAGCTTTATAAAATGCTGTCTGGAAATGATAATTTTTTGTTTTACAAGTTTTTCCAATGCTAATTTTTCCTTTTTCAAAATTGTAAAATCTTTATTGGAAAAATAGCTGGGATGGAGACCTATAGTAGTATAATCTTGATTATATAATTGTACTATCAATTTTTGGTAAGCTGAATTTTTAGGGTTATGATTAGTATCCCATTGACTTCCTAATCCAAAAGAAATAAAATAAATGGTAGGTATTTCTAATTTTTGTATATAAGGATAAATGTAATAAGGGTCCGATTTTAATCCTGATAAAACTAAAATTTGTTGATGAAAATCTTTCCATCGAAAAGTTAAAATATTTTTTCCTAATGCTTTACATTTTTTTAACCAAAATTTATTTTTATATAACCAAGCATGATCTATATCTATGGTATTTATATAGGTAAACTTCCGAGCTTTATAATTGAGTGAAGGAAAGCTTTTTTTTAGCTGATCAAATAGTTTATAAGCAAAGGTATCTATCCATGGAACTAACGGATCAATCTTATCTTTAATTGATGATGCTTTGTATGAGAATCTATGATGAATATCTTTTTGATATGGCAAATATTCTTCATATCTTGAAAGTAAAAAAAATGCAGTTGCAAAAGGATCTTTTAAAACTTCCCCTAGGTTTTGTGTTTTAATATCCGTTTCAAATAATAAATTACAAGCCAAATAATGAATTTCGTTTTTTACTAATGAAAATGAATAAGAAAATTTGGGCGAAGTTTCTTTAGTGAAGTGAATAACGCAATCTGTGAGCCGGAAAGAAATTCCCAAAATTTGTTCGAAAATAAAAGTAAAAATATACTTAATTCTTTCATTGATTTCAGGAACATATATAAGAATCATGGGTAAAGTGGTCTTTCACAGTAAATTTTCATCGGCAAAACTGAAAAAAGAGGTTTGCGTTACAATTAGATGATCCACCAATATTATATTTAATAAGTTTCCTGCTTTTTTTATTTCATGGGTAATTTGTATATCAGAATTGCTGGGTTGAATATTTCCTGAAGGATGATTATGGGATATGATTAATGAAACTGCATTAAGTTCTATAGCATGTTTAAATATTAGTCGATTATCTACCATTGTACCGGTTATTCCTCCTTGAGAAATTTTTTCTTTACTTAATATTTTATTGGATCTGCTTAAATAAATCACCCAAAATTCTTCTATCATCAAATCACCAATAATGGGTTGAAGAATATTATATGCATCTTTCGAAGAAGAAATTTTTTCTTTTTTTAAGGCTTGCTGTAAGGATTTTCGTCTTCCAATTTCAAGAGAAGTGATAATTTCAATTGCTTTAACTTTACCTACTCCGTTAAATTTGCATAAATCTCGTATAGTTAGCTTTGCTAATTCATTCCAATTATGATTTACGGATGATAAAATTCGTTGAGCAAGGGTAATGCTGCTTTCAGATTTCGAACCACTACCTAAAATTATAGCAAGAAGTTCGGCGTCTGATAAGGATTGTTTCCCTCTGAGTAGTAATTTTTCTCTGGGTCTTTCTTCTTCAGCTAATGATTTGATGTTCATAGTGAAAATTTTTTAGATTCCGTCTTGAATATCTTTTTGTAAATACAAAATTGCCGCAGACGAAAGAGAAGCGTCTTCCATCGATTGTTTAATGATTTCCTCTTGAATTTCTTGTATTGAAGAATCTTTCATAGCTTCAATAGTATTTTTTATAAGCAATTGGGTTGCATTCTTTGCCGATAAAATAATCTTCCATGAATTCGGATTTATATAGAGTTGTTGTGCTAAATTGTGTTCGAATTCTGTTTGAATGGTTTCTATTAAAGTGAATTCATAAGATTTACTATCATCCGTAGGGGTTATTCGTCGTATTAAAGAAGAAGGGCGTATTCTTTCTAAAAAAAGAGTCATACGTTCATAGGCTTGTAATTTGTTCGGTAAAATATTCTCAGAATATTTTAAACGCAATTCAAAACTTCTTCTTTCTCTTTCTGATTGAAAAAAACGGGTTAACATAAACAGAAAACCTCCCATAAAGAGCACTAAAATCAATAAGAATACAAGCAATATAGATATGTCCATAATAATTATATAAGTTAGACAGAGACAAAAATACTATTTTATATTAGAAAAAGTATCTTATATGAGCTATATATTAAAAAAATAAAAATTTTTTTCATTGATACTAATATACTTAGATATTAAGATGAAAAAAAGATTAAAAAATATTTGGAGCATATATAAAATTCTTCTACATTTGCACTCACAAAATTCCTCCTTAGCTCAGTCGGTTAGAGCATCTGACTGTTAATCAGAGGGTCGCTGGTTCGAGCCCAGCAGGAGGAGCTAAAAAAGAGTTACATAATTTGTAACTCTTTTTTTATTCCCTGTACACACAATTTGATCATAAGGTATTTTTGTTTATATATCTCTTTGTTTTGTAATGTCATTATCTTTATTGTTTTAATATTTCGCCTCATTACTTTACATTTTATTTACTCTTTTTATTCGGTTAGGGCGCGCGAAATGTAACCCTGAACAGGGGGTAACATGTTAATGAAGGATTCTTAGCGGTTATCTGATTTTGCCTTCAGGGAGTCAGACAAACCATACCCTGCTGTATTGAAGAACTTGTGAAAAGACATATTAGTTTTGTGTAAAAAAAGGGAAAAAGAGGAAAACAACTTAAATAATCTATATTTAATATTCTTGATTAATTACGCCTAGTTCAATAAATATAAATAAAATCAGAAAAAATGGCTGTTATATATCTTTTACGAATAATAGCTATGTTTTTTGCATTTTGAATCATATTTATTATAGCTGTTTTATCCATTAAAAAAATAATATTTATCTTTGTTTAAATTTTAATTTATTATGAAAAATCACTATTTATTTACTTTTAAAAAATTTAAAGCTATGAGTTCTTTTTAGTTAAATTAGCAATAGGCGGAGATAGCTACACCGTACTAAAGTGCAAGTACAATTTTTGAAAGTACACCGAAAGCATCTTAAACCTTTGGAAAAACATTAAAGCAGAGAAATAGAACTAAGCATAGAAAAACCGGGAAAACCTATTTGTAGGCTTGATTCTTTCTACAGACGGGGACAAAATTAGAAAAATTATCTTCTTCAGTCGGGATGGAATGAGCGCCTATTGGAAAAAACATTCGAAAAAGTTTACTGCATTAATTCCGGGATAAATTCAGCTCCGCAGGAACTTCCCCGATGCAGGTTAGCTTACTCGATATTGTTGAAGTTTAATAGCAAAATATAAACAAAGTTAATTTCATTGCATAGATTAAGAATAATCATAAATCACGATATTGTGTGATTGCATTTAATCCTTCATCAAAATTAGTAATTTGTTTAATCTGTTCATGTGTTAAGGCGGGTTTTCGACTTTTTGCAGTTAGAATTTCGTATAATTCCTTACCAAAAGGATAATTATTAGATTTAATCATGCCCGTTTTCTTTTGGAAAATCAATAATCTAATAAATATCTAATTTATTATTAAGATAAACACTTTAAATATTCTTTTCTTATTTTTTGCTTCATCTTATTACTAAGCGTAAGAATTATATCATGTGACTCTTTAGGTTTGGACTCTTTCGTTATTATAGCTTTTACTAAAGAAAAGTATAAATGATGATCTGGTAGTTGATTTTGAACTTCTGAAAGAATGTTCATGGCTTTATCTGTTTTTCCAATTTTGTTTAAGCAAAAAGAGTAATTAAGTCTTACTATTGGTGATTGCGAGATTTCGAGCATCATTTCATATAAATATGATATTTCAGTCCAATCTTTTAAGCTAAAATCTTGTTTAGACATATACTTGCTGATGATAATTGCTTCAATATAATATTTATTACTATTTTGGGGTTTTTTAATATGATGGAAAGCCATAGTAAGTAGTTCTTTATTCCATTTGCCTCGATTTTGATTAAAAAAGGAAATTAATTTCCCATTATCAATTTTTGCAGGAATTCTTGATATGTGAAAATATAAAACGGCGAGTAGATTACTGGTTGAAGTATAATTGAATTTATTATATAATAACTTTGTCAAAACAAATGATTCTAAGCATAAATCTTTATTCACAATATTTTCAGTCTTTTCACTAAAAGAATCAAAGCCAATATTGAAAACGGCATAAAGAATTTCTTCAACAATTGATATTGTTTTATGATTAACCGTAACGGAATTTATTTCGATTTTTTTGCAATTTAAATCAATATTAAGTTTCTTTTTAGTTCGGTTAATGCTTTTATAAATAGCTTCTTGATTAATTAAAGTGGATTCACGAATTTCAAGCATGCTTAATCCAAATATATTTTTGAGTATAAAAATAATTTTAGATTGTGTGGATAGGCTCTTTAACGAAGAGATAAATAGTATCGTTTGCAAACGAAGATCGGTTTCATATGGATCTACTTTTTCATCTTCTATAAGTTCCATTGAAAAATTATAATCATCTTTTTGTTTGCGTTTTATTATATTTAGTAAATCATTACGAGCTACCATGAATAGCCAATTTTCTATATTTTTTGGTATATTATTTTGTTTCCGGATTTTCAGATACTTAAAAAAAGAATTTTGAATAGCATCTTCAATTTCAGAAATATGGGTAACACCAAATCTCTTCAATAATATAGAAAAAAGCTTTCCGTATAAAGTTCTGTAATTTATTTTATCTTCAAAAGGTAAATTAGGAATCATAATCTTCCATATTCAAGATCGGACGGATTTCTGTCGTTCCCCCATAATAATGGGTCGGGCACTCTTTAGCTAACTCGATAATAGTTTCTAGATTTTCGCTTTGTAATAAATAATAGCCTCCAATTATTTCTTTGGATTCCAAGTATGGCCCGTCTTTAATAACACAGTCTTTACCCGTAATAAGTACACCTTTTTCATGTAATCCATCCCCTGAAATTAAATGTCCTGTTTTTGCTAATTTTGAAGCCCATTTCATATGAGCATCAGCTAATGCCTGCATTTCTTGTTCTGATAATTCTCTTAGTTTTTCATTGTTTTCGTGTAATAATAATAGGAATTGTTTCATTTTAAATGTTTTAATTTAATTGAAGACATTTTATTATTCTATTTTTGGACATTTTTGGAATAAAAATTTTAAATTATTAAAAAACTTACATTAGAAATACTATACAAAGATAAAATAAAATAGGATGTTTAATAAAGGGGATTTGGTTTTAAATAGCTATATAAATTAAACCACCCTTAAGGCTGTTTTAGATGAATTTACGGATTATATGATTTTATATGAAAGTTATAATAGATTCTTAATGATATTTATTATGTATTAAATTTTTGTTTGATAATAAGGAATTTTGATAATAGGGAGGATTATTATTGCGTCTTAAGATAGTGTTTTTAAGGAAAATTCATTAAGACATATTAAAAATCTAGCTAAATTAACGAATTATAGAAATTAAAAACTCAAATAATTAAAAGGATTTTTATTGAATTAAATATATGAATGAAAATATATAAAAAAATGAAAAAAATAAAATCTGGAAATAATATGTTAGAAAATATTAACTATGATAATTAAAGTGACAAAGAAAATAATAAATGATCGGATTCATTTTTTTAAAAACTTATTTAACAAATAATAATCACATAATTTATCTGAAATTATCTATACTGTAATATTTTTGATAAATTAACTAAACAAAATCATTTAGTAAACTAATTGATTTATAATAGATAGAAGTTTTTAATTACGATTCATAATCTCATTCCAACATTTTCCGGCAGCCATTGCTCTTTGGCAATCACTACCAACAAAGCCAATTTTGCTTTTATCAAAGCATCTTGCAGGCCATCCATTATAATCCATGCAATTTGTAAATTCTCTATCACATTTTCCATTATAACCGAAAGCCGTGCTACAATTTAAATTTCCATGATTTTGATAACAGGAAATGGAACGTGCAGTTATAGTTTTATTTTCTAAGGAGTGATGATTAAAGCTTCTATCTCCTAAATTAAATACAAAGGTATTTTCAGTAGTATGATCTTTCATTGCCTTTTCTAATATTTCGGCTAGCAATATCTGATTTCCTTCAATGCTATTAAAATCTGTTCCCGAAACGAATTCGGATGCTTTTCTTCCAATCACTTGTATACAAGAAGTAGTTTTTAAATTTATAAACTCATCGGTAATAAAGCTTCCTCGATTACTTGCTTCATAAGTTTTTCCATTATAGTTTACTATAGCATCACTCATCGGGAAATATACTCGCATAAAAGAATAATCTTCAGCATAATAAATTGATTTGTTAATTTCAATTAATTCTTTTTTGTATAATTCTTGTGCGTTCTTAATTTCTTGTGCTTCCTCTTTGTTGAAATAGACCGTTTTAAATCCAATTAATTTAATTGAATCATTATTTGATTCCGGATAAAGATACCTTATATAGTTTTTTTCGAAAGTTGTAATTCTTTCTTTCTTATTCGATATCGGGTTGATATCATTGTCGTTATTACAACTATTAATTGATAGTAATCCGCAAATAGTAATAAATAAAGTATTAAATAGTAGAAATTTCTTTTTCATTTTTTTTGTATTTTATAATTATAAATAAAATATAATAAAGTTAATTTTAAAGATAACATTTAAAATTATTAAATATATGAGAAAATTGATTGATCTTTATAATAAATATGATATAATATGTTTTATTGTAAATATTATATCTGGATTACATATTTATAAATATTTTAAAGTTTAAGTAAATTAATTGGTATTGAATTAAGATCATTATAAATATTAAATTTTTATTTGAATATCTAAATTTAAAATCCTATACAAATTTATAATCATATTGAAATATTTATATTTTATTTATTTTTATTGGGTCTTTTATTTTATAAATATTCAAGATATATAAATTTCGGTAAAGTCGAATTTGCAATTGAAGCTGAAAGAAAAGAGATCGGTGAAATTTAAATTATTTTACCAATAAGGTTACTGAATAGTAATCCGAAAAACTTTCTCAAAGATATTTAAAAGAAAAAAGTTTTCACGAATCAGCATTGAATTTATTGGATCGTACCATGTCTATAATTAAAACTGCAGGTATTTTTTTATAAATAAAAAAGATCCTTTGCAAGATAAGCTAATAAAAATACAAGAAGCGGAAAACTTTTAATACTTGGCAATTTTCGGAAGAACATGCTTATCCACCGGACAGCGAGTAAAGACATATGGTAGTCATTACTTTTATTTTCCATAGAGATCATAATACTGTTATACGAACCTAGTTTAGAGTTAAAGCTCCGAAACGTATGGATTTTGGAGAATTTTTTTATCTTTTTTTATGATTATAACTTAAGAAATCCTGATTCAACGATTAATTTGCTGGATAAAAACGATGAAGAAAACATTGGGTAATTTATTTAAAATCTAAATATTTAAACTCACCAAAATTTATTAAGTCTAATTATCCATTTCGCAAGGCGATTTTGAAGTTCTGTTCACTGATCTGGTTAAAGCCGGATATAGTCATTTGCAAGTTAATAAACTATTAAAAAGGTAAACATATTTATGCGAACGTTAGATCAATTGTTTTCCCGCATTAAATAAACTCAATTACATCGAAAAAAGAATGATACTGGAATATTCTTTAGGGAAAGGAAGGAAAATAAAACAATTAAAAAAAACAGATTTTTTGATAATTAAAAATTTATAATATGGAAGTATTAAATAAAAAAGATAGATGGATTTCTTTCATACTTTTTATATTCTTCATATACTTTAAAAGTAATAATTATTGATATACCTATATACTTAAATTATCAATTGTCTTAGAGAGAAAATTGAGAACTTATAAAAGAAAATACTGCGATTATTAATGAATTTAGATGTCAGGAAAAATCTGTAGATCAAATGGAAATTTAAAAATATATATTAATTCTATTGATATGTCCAACCATGATATGTATTATTATCAACAGAAAGCTATTGATATGGTTATAAAAATGGAACAAAATCTTCCGAGGAGATAGCATATGGAGAGAGTTGTCGTATAAAAGTTTTTTATTGATTGCCGAGAACTTATCGAACCCAAAAAGACCATAAAAACTTATGGAAAAGCAAGGCAGAAATCGACACCTTACTTGTAAAGGTGGAAACTTATTGCAGACGTATACAAATTATTACAAGAGATTTAAAGGTCTATAGGTAATTGAGTAATAACAAATAGGTATTTTAACATTAAATTAACGTGTTGAATTGAGATAAGATTATATAATGTAATTATATTTGTGGTATAAATATATTTTATTAATTATTAGTTTTTTTATTATGTCTTTTAAATCTAAATTAGAAGTAGCAGGAAAAAAGTACAACATTATAAGTGTTAATTATTCCTTAGCTCAAGAAACTGATCCAACCGGACGTCCATCTTCTCAGACCAGAGGTGGAAGAATTGAAGTAACTGTTGAATCAACAGGAGAATCTGATATCTTTGAATGGATGACCAATAGTTTCGAGAGAAAAGATGGTAAAGTTATCTTTGTAAAAAAAGATTCTGATGCTACTTTGAAAGAATTGTCATTTACAGATGGTTATGTGGTTAAGTACAGAGAAAATTTTGATGCTTTCGGTGCTAATTCACTAACTGAAACGTTTACTATTTCAGCAAGGACTATTGAAATGGGTACAGGTAAACATATTAATGAATGGCCTAATACTTAACGTTAATAACATCCTGTAAAATGAATTTGGGTTTCATTAGAAACTGTGTGTAAAATTGGATAATTAAGTATATCTATATAAAATCATAATTACAAAAATTTTAAATTTTATGTAATTAAATTAAGGTTAAAAAAGGCGATTTTATCGCCTTTTATATTCTAAAAATAATAATATTATCCTACATAAATCAATGCTAAAATCTAATCAAATATGCATTTGATCGGCTAGACTTAGTTAGATGTTTTTTCTTTTTTCTTTTTTTTCTGATCCGGATTAATCGCTCTTTCCCGTTTTAGTTTTAAATAGTTATCAAACTGTTCAGTTGATAATACTTCTTTTAATTTAAAATCAATTTCCCTGTTGTTGTTTTCAATCAAAAATCGTATCTCTTGATTGTCAATACCGGTATCCATTACATTTTTTAAATATGTAGTTTTTTCTAATATGAATTCTTTAAGCTCTAATTTTTGAAAATCGTCAAGGATCAGGTCTTTATCTAACGTTGTGATTTGCTTTTCAGTAATTTCTTCAGGCTTAAAAGAATTATTATTTTGCGCATAGGAAATTGAAAAAGTAGTTACAACTAAAAATATATGTAAATAGCTCTTAAATGATTTCATGCTTTAAAAATTATTGTTATAAAAATACTTAAAAAATCAGGTTAATTAACTTAATACAAAAAATTTTGAAACTTTTTTATATTTTAGTATTTAAATAAGATGTTGTGCTTGATTTGTCCCAAATAAAAAAAAGATTAGCAGATTATTGCGTCTATCAGGATCGCAGTCATTATGAGGTTGAACAAAAATTGAAAGAATTGAGAACTTTGAATGAGAATGAGAGGGGAGAAATACTCATATGGTTGATACAAAATAATTTTTTGAATGAGGAAAGATTTTCAAGATCATATGCTAGAGGAAAATTTTATCAAAAAAAATGGGGTAAGATTAAAATTATGCAAGGATTAAAGCAAAAGAGAATTCCAACTAATTTAATAGATAAAGGGATTGAAGAAATTAACGACGATGATTACAAATCAACTCTCATGGAGTTGACTGAAAAAAAATGGAATATTATTAGGGAATCTGAAGTATATTTAAAAAAGAAAAAAATATATAATTATCTCTTACAAAAAGGGTATGAATACAATTTAATCAACGAAATACTTAAGAATTATTAGGAGTATTGATTTAACAAATCTATAATTTCTTGAGCTGCTCTTACACCGCTTTCTCTCCATTTTATTTCTCCTTTTTTAAAAATAATGAGGGTGGGTACTGATTGAATATGATATGCACTTGCCAATTTTTGATTTTTATCTATATCAATTTTAATAATTGTTGCTTTATCTCCAATTTTTTCTTTAACTTCTTTCAATATTGGAGCTAACATTTTACACGGTTGACACCACTCTGCGGAAAAATCGATTAATACGGTTTTATCTCCTTGAATTATATCGGTAAAATTTGACATAAATATTCCATTTATTATTTATAGTATATTACAAAAATTAAACCGTTGGATAGATTATTAAGATTTTTTATTGTTATTTATTTAATACAATTTCATTATTGAAAAGTCATTTTAAATTTTTAGTTGATGATTAAGATATTGTTATTAAAAGTTGTAAACTAAATTGTAATCAGTAAAATTTCTTGAATAAAATAAAGTTTTATCAATTAATGGGTATATCAAAAAAAAGTATAAATTCGTTAATTTATAAAATTGCTAAGTAGATCAATATTCATACTAATTACTATATGCTTGGGATTATTTATCCAGGCTCAAGATATTGATTGGAAAAATCCAAATTTCAAGTGTAAAAAAATTGTTATAAAGGACACCTTAGTAGTACTTGATTCTCTAACAATTATACCAGAGCCAATTTCCATAAAGAATAAAAATAATGAAGAAATAAATTCCAAATTATACTCATATCAATCGTCACTAAATGCGATAAAAATTGATCCTTTATTGATAGGTCAGGAATTAAAAATTTGCTATTATCTATTTCCTGAAAAAAAAGAAAAAATAATTTATTCTAAAGATACGTCACTTATAGTGAGAATTAATAAGCCTGTAAAACTTTATGAAATAACTGAAAAAGTAAAGAAAAATAATGAATTTTTTCAAAATTTGACAAGTTCAGGGACCTTAATTAGAGGGATCACTTTTGGGAACAATCAAAGTGCTTCCGTTCAGTCATCATTGGATTTAGAGCTCTCCGGTCATTTAAGTAAAGATGTTATGATAAAAGCAGCTATATCAGATCATAATATACCTATACAAGCCGACGGATATACCCAACGATTGGATGAATTTGATAAAATCTATATTGAGCTGTCTAATAAAAATTCTTATTTAAGAGCGGGACATTTAGATTTGATTCAAGACCAAGATTATTTTGCCAATTTCTCGAGAAAGATTACGGGTATGCAAATTGGAACACGAATAAAACGTACAGATTCATTTACCGATTTATATGCTTTAGGTTCACTTTCCAGAGGAGAATTTAATCGAATGAAATTTACCGGAATAGAAGGAAATCAAGGACCTTATAAATTAAAAGGAAAACAAGGAGAACTTTTTATAATTGTATTATCAGGCTCAGAAAAAGTTTATATGAACGGTGCATTATTAAAAAGGGGCGAAGATCAAGATTATACGATCAATTATAATACGGGAGAACTTACTTTTACCTCTAAAACCTATATTTCTTCCAATAGTCGTATAGTAGTAGAATATATTTATAATACAACAACTTATACACGTTTTTTATTATATACGGGTGGAAAATATCAATCTGAAAAATTTACTCTTAGTGCCAATATATTTTCTGAAAATGATACCAAAGCTAGTAATCAAGAATTGACAGATAGACAAAAAGAAGTTTTACGTGAAGCAGGAAACGAAATAGACCGAATGTATGCGCCGAATGCAGTATTAACCGAATATGATCCAAACAAAATCTTATATAAAAAAATAAATACAGGACAAGAATCAATTTATCAATATTCAACCGATAGCTCAGAAGAATTATATACACTTTCATTTACCTATATGGGGGCTAATAAAGGTAATTATAAAATTGTATCACTTCCTGTAAATGGTCGCGTATATGAGTATATTCCTCCAATTGACGGCATATTACAAGGGGAATATGAACCCGTAACCCAATTGATTCCACCTCAAAAAACACAAATAGTTTCAACTCATGCAGAATATAGGTTTAATAAAGGTAATTTGGGTGTTAATTTGGCTATAAGCGATCATGATGAAAATACGTTTTCGTCTATTGGAAATGGCAAAAATAAAGGTTTTGCAAGTAAAATATACTTAAATAAAAATATGGATAAAAAATATTGGAAAAGTAATTTTAATTTATCCCATACTTTTATTCAAAAAAACTTTCACATCTTAGAAAGAATTAACCAAGTTGAATTCGATAGGGATTTTAATATTTCACAAGAATTCAGCGGTATAAATCAGAACCAATTAAGTCTGGGTTGGCAAAACAGACTATATGAAAAATGGAAGTTAAATTACACCTTAAATTATTTAGAAGAAGAAAATTTTTATAAAGGATACAAAAATGATATACACCTGGGATATGCTGCTAATAATACAGCCATATCTACCAATGTTAGTTATTTGTATTCTAAACAACAAGACAGTATCCATTCTAATTTTATAAAGCATATTTCGGAAGTTAATCAACAAATAGGAAAGGTGAAAGTAGGAATCGGTTTAAAAGGAGAAACCAATAAAGTTAAAAACAATTTGCTGTCAAAATATACCTCATCCAGTTTTAACTGGAATGAAATATATGCAACCTTACTCACAGATAGCGCAAAAATTTTTACCCAATTAAAAATTTATGCCAGAACAGATGATTCCGTACGTATTGGTAAACTGAAAAATTTTACCACTTCCTATGGAACGATCATAAACAATCAATTGATACAATCTCAAAATCATAATTTAAATATTGGTTTCCATTATCGTAAAGTGCATTACAGTAAAGCTATATATACAAATCAAAAAGATGAAAATTACTTATTAGGATCTATTCATTGGAATAAAATGTTACTTAAAAGCGGGTTAGTCTTAAATTCTGAATATGAGTTGTCGAGTGGTCAGGAAGCTCAAAGAGAATTTAAATATGTAAAAGTGACGGACGGAAAAGGCATATATAAATGGACGGATTATAATGGGAACGGAATAGAGGAAATTGATGAGTTTGAAGTGGCAGAATTCAGCGATCAAGCACAATATATACGAGTTTATACAGACAATGTAAACTATTTAAAATCAAATAATAATAAATTACTGTTTACCATATATGTACATCCCTCTCGGTTTCTTAATTCCGACTGGTGGAAAAGAATAACCTTACAATCTGCTTTTCAATCGATTTCATCTTACAAGAAAAAAAATAAAGCCGTTGAACTTAATCCCTTTTCCAATAAAGATCTCTTGTCTCAGACACAGAATATAACTACAAATCTATCATTTAATCGAATCAGTGTACACAAATGGACGGGAGCGTTTCAATTCATGGAAAATAACTCTACACAATTTATTTTTACCGGAAAAGACAAAAGAAATAGTGTCAATTTTCAAACTTTAGTAAATTATAAACCTTGGGATTTATGGATTTTTTCTCTTCAAAATAATTTTATCACAGATAAAAGTAGATCTCAACTTTTTGTTACCAAACGATTTACCATTGAAACAACAGCTTTTCATCCTTCATTAACCTATGAAATTCAAAAAAATATCAGCCTGAAAGCCTTACTAAAGTATCAACATAAGAAAAACAAATTAGGAAATGAACGGTTAGAATGGAAACAAGCCGGATTTGAATGCCATTGGAATGATGAGAAAAGAACCTCTCTTACCGGCACTTTTTCATATATTAAAAACGATTTAAAAGGAAATAATTTTTCCTTGGTATCCAGTCAGATGATGGAAGGTCTACTAAGTGGAAAAAATATGATATGGAAAGCATACCTTCAAAGAGAGCTTAGCTCTGTTTTTACATTGAATATTATATATGATGGTCGCAAAAGTGAAGATTCAAAAACCATACATACGGGGAGTGTTCAGATAAAAGCTTCGTTTTAATCATTAAATTCAACACTTAAAGATAAGATATACCAAAAAAATTTTGAATAAATGATTGTAATTTGGTAATCAATCATGTATTGTTTCAATAATGAAGTGTTTATAAATCAGATAATAACCATTTAATAAATAAGAAAAATTTCAAATTTTACTGTCATTTTTGGAAAAAAAAGATGGATTTTGCAAAGTAAAATTAAGATAAAATCGGTCGATTATATTTGTGAAATTTATTACATTTGGTTCATAAACTAAATAATTCTAACATAAAGCTTATCATGAAAAAACTGATTTGGATTTTTTTTGTTCTTGCCCTAGTAGCCAATGCTCAAGTTAAGAATCCTATCCAGTGGAAATCGGAAATAAAACATGAAAAAGATAATATCTATGAAGCCGTATTCACTGCAATTTTAGAATCGGGGTGGCATGTATATTCTAAAGATATAAAGGTTGAAAATGCAATTCCAACTTCATTTTCATATCCCGAAAATTCATCTGTAAAACTAATTGGTCCAACTAAAGAAATTGGTAAAAAAATTGAAGAATATTCCGATGTATTTGAAGGAACTTTGATTTATTATTCCAATAAAGTTGAATATAGACAACGAGTTGAGGTTTTAGGTTCTAAACCGGTTGTATTTGAAGCAGATGTTGAATATCAGATATGCAATGATAAAGTATGTTTAGCACCGGATGAAGAAACCTTTTCTTTCAAATTGATTCCTAAGTCAATAAATCAAGATAAGTCAACGGTCTTATTTAAAGACACGGTTAAGCAATTGACTCAACCGAATCCAAAAATAGATTCTGTTCTTTCAACTCCAATAAAAGATTCCGTTCAACCCATAAAAACAATTGCAGAAAGCAATAAAAATCAGATCATTATACCCGGCTTCAATATAGCTGATCCGATTAATAAAGATTGCGGAGATAGGATAATTAAAAAAGAAGGTTATCTATGGATTTTTACATTTGGTTTTTTAGGAGGATTAGTAGCTTTGCTAACCCCATGCGTATATCCTATGATTCCATTAACCATATCCTATTTTACCAAACATGCTAAAAGTAAAAAAGAAGGCAAGAAAGATGCCTTGATTTACGCTTTTTTCATAGTGTTAATTTTCGTATTATTTACACTGCCCTTTCATCTTATAAGTAGCATAAATCCGGATATTTTTAATCAGATTGCCACCAATGTATGGTTGAATCTAATCTTTTTTGTGATTTTTATACTGTTTGCTTTTAGTTTTTTTGGATATTACGATATAACGTTACCCGGATGGATGGCTAATAAATCTGATAAAGCTTCCGAATCGGGAGGTATAATAGGTCTTTTTTTCATGGCTTTAACCCTGGTAATCGTTTCATTCTCATGCACCGGTCCTGTTTTAGGAAGCATACTGGCGAATGCAATTCAAAACCCGAATCAGTTGACCGTAGCATTTGGAGGATGTGGATTAGCTTGGGCACTAGTGTTTGGAATATTTGCATTGTTTCCTCAATTTTTACATACGATTCCAAAATCAGGAGGATGGATGAATACCGTTAAAGTTGTTTTAGGTTTTTTAGAATTAGCTTTAGCGTTCAAATTTTTATCAAAAGCAGATTTAGTAGCTAAAACTTTCTTATTGAAAAGAGAAATTTTTATCGCGATCTGGATCCTTATCTGTATTTCAATTGTATTATACTTATTAGGTGTAATTAAATTTCCTCACGATAATAAAAAAGTAAAAATCAATAAAGGAAGAATAATTGGGGCTTGTCTCTTTGGACTGATTGGAATTTATATGATTCCCGGATTGTTTCCTTCAGAAAAGCCTAATTTAAAATTACTTAGTGGACTTACTCCACCTATGCAAATTAGCATATATCCAAACAACCAAAAAAATGGGGTTTTAGGATTGACCCTTTTTCATGACTATGAGAAAGCAAGAGAAATGGCAAAAAAGGAAAATAAACCCATTCTCATTGATTTTACTGGTTATGGATGTGAAAATTGCCGAAAAATGGAAGAATATGTGTGGAGTGAACCGGATATTTGGAATATCTTACACGATAAATTCATAATTTCATCTTTATATGTTGATGATTCAGAAGAATTGCCTAATAATGAGCAACAAACCCTTCATTTAAAAGATGGAAGAAAAAGAAAAATTAAAACAATAGGAAATAAATGGTCTACTTTTCAAAGAGAGAACTTTAATTCCAATTCTCAACCATTCTACGTATTAGTAACACCGGATAATAGAATTTTAAATTTTCCGGTTGCAGGTTATATGGATAAAGAAGAATTTAAAAATTTTTTGCTATGTGGATATACTACTTATGATGAGTTAAAATAAGATTTTAAAAGGAGAGAACCTATATTTAAAAATAATTAGTTAACTA
Organism: Apibacter sp. wkB309; assembly: GCF_002964915.1. Classification (NCBI taxonomy): domain Bacteria; kingdom Pseudomonadati; phylum Bacteroidota; class Flavobacteriia; order Flavobacteriales; family Weeksellaceae; genus Apibacter; species Apibacter sp. wkB309. The sequence goes on along the minus strand of NZ_PSZL01000006.1, from coordinate 54,506 downwards.
ATTGAGTGCATAAAATATGAAAAAAAAATTAGTTGTATTAACAGGAGCAGGCATGAGTGCTGAAAGCGGTCTAAGCACATTCAGAGATTCAGGTGGATTATGGGAAAATTATAATGTGCAAGAAGTAGCCTCCATAGAAGGATGGTATAAAAACCCGGAATTAGTGCAGAATTTTTATAATATGCGAAGAGCCGAGTTGCAAAAACATGACCCGAATCGGGGGCATCATTTGCTCAAAGAATTAGAATCCATTTTTGATATTTCAATTATAACTCAAAATGTTGACAATTTTCACGAAAGAGCTCAATCAACACATATACTTCATTTACACGGAGAACTGACAAAAGTAAGAAGCGAAACTAATGAATCACTAATCTATGATACGCTACAAGATGTTCATATGGGAGACTTAGCAGAAGATGGTGGACAATTACGTCCCCATATAGTATGGTTTGGAGAAATGGTTCCTGAAATGGAAAATGCTATTGAAATAACTCAAAATGCCGATATTTTTTTAGTCATAGGAAGCTCTCTGCAAGTATATCCGGCTGCATCATTACTTGATTTTGTGCCGGTTACTTCAAAAATATTTGTCATAGATCCTAAACCGTTCCGAACCTCATTACGCAATGATATTATATTCATACAAAAAGGAGCATCCGAAGGATTAGAATATTTTAAAGAACATTATGCTAACACTTTATAAAAATAAATAATAAGACATTATAAAAAATAGAGAATCAGTATTTTAACTATTTTATACGTAAACTATTTAAAACTTTTAACTGAAATAAAAGAATAAAAACTATGATATAATTTTTTATATTTGAAAAAATAATAAAGTATATACTATGAATATTATTCTTTTTGATGGTAAAGAGTATTCCGATCTTTTACCCTTAACGTTTACGCGACCGGTAGCAGAATTAAGGATGGGAATATTAACATTTGCAGAAAGATGGAAACATATTTTTCAAACGGAAAAAATCTCTTATCTAACTCAAGGATATCTTTCTGAAAAATATACTCTTCAAATTGAAGAAGAAAACGTATTTATAAATCCCGCCTATTTTCCAAATCAAGATTTTATTTACCAATTAAAAAATTTAAAATTCGGAGAAGCTTTTTATTATCAGGAAGAGTTGGTAGCAGCAAAAACTACTCTTGAAAATTTTCAATTAAATAATTTTTTCAAAAAATTGGATATAACATTTGAAAGCTTTCACATACAATATCCTTGGGATTTGTTTACTTTTAATTCGGATGCCATTACTTATGATTTCCAATTAATTACACAAGGCAGGAAATCATGTACCTTATCAAATACCGTTAGAATCATAGGAGATCCTTCACAACTATTTGTTGAAGAAGGAGCCGTAGCCGAATGTGCAATACTCAATACCAAAGAAGGACCTATTTATTTAGGAAAAAATTCTGAAATTATGGAAGGAGCGATGATTCGAGGTTCCTTTGCCTTAGGTACGGGTTCTAAAATAAATATGGGAGCCAAAGTTTATGGCGGAACAACAATTGGACCGTATTCCAAAGTAGGAGGAGAAGTTAATAATATTATAATCTCAGGATATTCAAATAAAGGTCATGACGGTTTTGTAGGAAATTCGGTAATAGGTGAATGGTGTAATTTGGGAGCAGATACCAATTCTTCTAACTTGAAAAATAATTATGCAGAAGTTAAGCTTTGGAATTATACAAAACAAAAGTTTATTAAGTCAGGATTACAATTTGCAGGGATGATCATGGGGGATCATTCTAAATCAGCTATAAACACACAATTTAATACCGGCACGGTAGTAGGAGTTTCGGCCAATATATTTACTTCCGGTTTTCCACCTAATATAATAAAATCTTTCTCATGGGGTGGTAAGTCAGAGAGTCCTAACTTTAAATTGGAACAGGTATTTGAAGTTGCAGAAAGGACTATGAAAAGAAGGGGAATTGAATTATCAGAACAGGATAAGAAAATTATAGAATATATCTATAACAATTACTAATAATTTATACGGATTTTCTAATAAAGTATAATATAAATTTTTAATCAATTTGTATATGTTAAATTTCATTCAGTTAAATTTTTTGTAAGAAAAAAAAATTATAAATTTGCCCCTTGAATTAATTATATAAATTAATAATAAGATAGGATGGCTGGAACTTATAATAATGTTCTTGAGTTAATTAACAATACGCCGTTAGTTCGCTTAAACAGAGTAACAGAAGGAATGAAAGGTTCTTTTTTTGCAAAATTAGAATGCTATAACCCCGGACACTCAACTAAAGACAGAATTGCGCTTCATATTATTGAAAATGCTGAAAAACAAGGTTTATTAAAGCCAGGAGCAACTATAGTTGAAACAACTTCAGGAAATACAGGTTTTTCCATAGCTATGGTAAGTATCGTGAAAGGCTATAAATGTATAGTAGCTGTTAGCGATAAAACAAAACCTGAAAAAATCTCTTTTCTTAGAGCAATGGGAGCTAAAGTTTATTTATGTCCGGCTAATGTTCCGGCAGATGATCCCAGATCCTATTATGAAGTTGCCAAAAGAATAGCAGCAGATACCCCTAATTCCTTATATATTAATCAATATTTTAATAAAGAAAACACAAAATCTCATTATTTAAGTACAGGACCTGAAATTTGGGAGCAAACGCAAGGGAAAATTACCCATCTTATTGGATGTACAGGAACCGGAGGAACACTTACGGGAGCTGCACAGTTTCTCAAAGAAAAAAATCCTGATATTAAAGTGATAGGAGTAGATGCAGTAGGTTCCGTATTAAAAAAATATTTTGAAACAGGAGAATTAGACCCTAACGAGATTAAGCCTTATCAAATTGAAGGTTTAGGTAAAAATTTAATCCCGGGCGCTTTAGATTTTTCTGTTATCGATCAATACGTTAAAGTATCAGATGAGCCCAGTGCCTATGCTACCAGAGAATTAGCACTAAAAGAAGGAATGATGGTAGGATATACCAGTGGAGCAAGCTTAACAGCAGCACGTACAATAGCAGATACTTTTAGTGATAACTCATTGGCTGTTTTAATTTTTCCTGATCACGGTTCCAGATATATGACTAAAGTTTTCAGTGATGAATGGATGGCATCTCAAGGTTTTGTCAACAGCAAATTGAATGGGTTAGAATCTCACGCTACTGTAGAAAAAATATAACTAACTTTGGTTAAATTGTAACAATGGATATTTTTGAAAGAATAAAAAATAATCCCGGTCCACTAGCTAAATATGCGGACTATGGGGAAGGAGAATATATATTTCCTGTTCTAGAAGGAGAAATCAGCCCAAGAATGAAATTTAAGGGTAATGACATGATCATCTGGAGCATTAATGATTATTTAGGATTGGCTAATCATCCTGAAGTACGAAAAGCAGATGCTGATGCAGCAGCTCAATATGGTATGGCTTATCCAATGGGAGCGAGAGCCATGTCGGGGCAGACTCACTACCATGAAGAATTGGAAAAACAATTGGCTAATTTTGCAAACAAAGAATCAGCCTATTTATTAAACTTTGGATACCAGGGAATGTTATCGATTATAGATACATTGGTTTCCAAAAATGATGTAATCGTTTACGATGTAGATAGCCATGCTTGTATAGTTGATGGAGTTAGACTTCATTTTGGAAAAAGATTTACCTATCAGCATAACGATATAGAAAGCTTGGAAAAAAACCTGAAAAGAGCGGAAAAAAATGCAGCAGAATCAGGAGGTGGTGTTTTAGTTATCACCGAGGGAGTTTTCGGAATGAGAGGAGAGCAAGGTAAATTAAAAGAAATTGTAGAACTTAAAAAGAAATACAATTTTAGATTATTAGTTGATGACGCTCACGGATTCGGTACACTTGGTAAAACAGGAGCAGGAGCAGGAGAAGAGCAGGGCTGCCAGGATGGTATAGATGTTTATTTTTCAACATTTGCAAAATCTATGGCCGGAATAGGTGCATTTGTAGCTTCTAATAAAGAAATAATCAGATATTTAAAATACAATTTAAGATCTCAAATTTTCGCTAAATCTTTGCCAATGCCTATGGTAATTGGTGCATTAAAAAGATTGGAATTGTTACGAAGCAAACCCGAACTTAAGGATAAACTATGGCATAATGTAAAGAAACTTCAAGAAGGGTTGAAAGCCAGGGGATTTGATATCGGTAAAACCAATACTTGTGTAACTCCTGTATATATGCAGGGAGATCCCATCGAAGCTACTTTATTAATTAAAGATATTCGTGAAAATTATAAAATTTTTACCAGTGTTGTAGTCTATCCGGTTATTCCTAAAGGAATGATACTTTTACGTTTAATACCAACGGCTTCACATACAGATGAAGAAATTGATAAAACCTTGGATGCTTTCGAAGCTGTTCGAGACAAGTTAGTTGGAGGCGTATATAAACAACAAATGACAGATTTGAATTTAAATATTTAATCTTTCTGTTTAAATAAAAAAATAATAACCTGATTATTTTAAATAATCAGGTTTTTTTATGCGATAAATTTTCATTTTATTTTTAAGTTTTCAAATTATTAATCAAAAATTGAAAGTTAAAAAAAACTCATATAATTTGAATAACTATCTGTTTTTATTATTCTTTATTTTTAGAATCTATGAGAATGGTTACCGGACCATCATTGAGTAAAGAAACTTTCATATCTGCACCGAATATCCCGGATTGGACAGGCTTTGATAATATGTTGGACAATTGATCTTTAAATTTTTCATACATAGTATTAGCAAACTCTTGTTTTGCGGCTTTTATATAACTCGGTCTGTTACCTTTTTTTGTGGAAGCATGAAGGGTAAATTGGCTTACTAATAAAATATCCCCTCCAATATCCAAAATTGATTTATTCATTATTTCATTTTCATCATTAAATATTCGAAGATTACAAATTTTATTAGACAACCAGTCTATATCTTCCCGGTTGTCTGCTTCCTCAATACCTAAAAGTATCAACAAACCATGATCAATTTGGCCAACTATTTTATTATCAACTTTCACGGAAGATTCTAAAACTCTTTGGATAACCACTCGCATAAAATAAAATCTCAAAATTATAAATCATTTAAAATTTTAGTAATTTCACTCAAATTAGGAGCTATAATAATGTCAACCCTTCTATTAGCTGCTTTTCCGGTAGCTGTGGAATTACTGGCTAGAGGAGCATATTCACTTTTACCGGAAGCGGTCATTTGTTTAGGCGATACTCCTTCGGATTGAAGAATTTTAGTTATGGCGGTTGCACGCATTACAGATAAATCCCAATTGTCTTTAATGCTTCCGCTACCGGCATATTTATCGGAATCCGTATGTCCTTGAATAATTATATTTAAACTTTTATCTTTAGATAAAACTTCAGAAAGGTCGTGAAGGGCTTTTATACCTTCTGTTTCTACCGTCCAACTTGCGGATGGAAACAGAAGTTTATTCTCCATGGAAACGTAAATATTTCCATCTTTTTCTTCAACAGTAATTCCTTTTCCTGAATAATTTTTTAAAGCGATTTGAAGTTTGTTTTTTAATTTGGAAACCGATTCTTTTTGTTGAGAAATCAAGTTTTCCAATTCATTAATTCTTTTAATTTTTTCTTGAAGTTGACCTTGGGTTTGCTCTAATTCATTCAATATTTTTTTTCGGGATTGTTCCGTACTTTGAACTTGATCAGCTATTTGTGCGTTTTTAGCTTTAAGATCTTCCATATCTTTAAGTCGTGTAGCATATTCTATTTGAAGATCTGAATATTCAGCATCAAGTTGCGCTTTCTTTTTAGCCAGGGCGTCTTGTTGTTCTTGTAATGAAGAATATTGGTCGGATAAAGATTTTAATTCGTTTTCTTTTTCTTGAATTGCTTTTTGACTTTTTCTTTCTCCTTGCAATGAAGCATAATATTTTTTTTCCAATTCATCGTATCTGGATTGAGGTACACACGATGCGGCGAGAATTACTAGAGAAATAATACAAGTTGCTTTTTTCATAATTAGATAATTTAATTAAAGATTTTGTGTTTTATTTAAGTCGAAATCGATACCTACCGGAGCATGGTCGGAGTGTACTGCTTGAGTTAAAATATAAGCTCTTTGTAAATGTTTTACCAAAGGCTTGGTAACCAAAGTGTAATCGATGCGCCATCCTTTATTATTACTTCTGGCTGTTTTCACACGGTACGTCCACCACGAATATTGATTGGGTTCATGATTAAAAACTCGTAAAGTATCTACCAAATTACATTGTTCAAAGAAACGGTCCATCCATTCTCTTTCTTCTGGAAGAAATCCTGACACTTTAGCATTGCGAACCGGATCATTGATGTCTATGGCTTTATGACAAATATTTATATCGCCATTAATAATAAGGTTTTTAAAATCCGTTTCTAATTTTTTAATATAATTTAATAAATATTCGCAAAATTTCATTTTAAAACCTAAACGAGAAATATTGGTTGCAGAAGGAACATAAACACTTAAAACTGAAAAGTTTTCAAAATTTGCTTGTAATACTCTTCCTTCTTGATCGTATTCTTGCTCATCACAACCATATTTCACTGAAATTGGTTTTTCTTTAGATAAAATTGCTACTCCGCTATATCCCTTTTTTTCTGCCGGAAACCAGTAGGAATGATAACCCAAACTTTCAAATACTGTCGAGTCGAATTGATCAGTATGTGCTTTTATTTCTTGCAAGCAAAGTATATCAGGATTGGCAGATTTCAACCAATCAAGTAAGCCTTTATTTAATGCGGCTCGTATTCCGTTAACGTTGTAACTCAATAGTTTCATTTTACAAAAGTACTGTTTTTTATATTTCAGATTTTTATAAAAAAACGTTTTACTTGTTAATAATAAATTAAAAAAGAAAAGTTATTTAAATCATTAGTTTATAGGATAAAGTAACTATATAAAAAGTTAGAAGTTTACCATTGGCTAATAAGTAGAGAGAAAAAATATTTTAAAAAATGTTGATATTTTATTTTAAAATGTTGTATTCAAGAATAAGTACTCATTGGGAGGTAATAAAATATGATATAATTCAGTTTTATTTAAATGGTATTATAATATAAATTTGTGTTTTAAATAAAACAAAATTACTATGAATTCATTATATTTATCTGTATTAAATTTTATAAGTTCTCTGTTTTTATAGGTTGTATCTGATCAGGAAATCAAAATTTAAAAATTTCTTTTAATTAGAGTAATTTAATTAATAATCATTTATGAAATGTATTTGTAAAACTATGGATAATGATATAAATGTGCTTGTATGAAGATTAATATTTTATTAGTTTTATTCTTTCAGTTCTTCCTAAGTTTTTCTCAAAAGATTCATATTAAAGGAGAAATAAAATTTGAAAAAGGTAATTCCGGTCATTTAGCTGAAGTAATTCTGGCAAATCGAGATTCGATGGTAGGAAAAGTTATAGTTAAAGAAGAAGGTAAATTTCGTTTTGACCATTTGTCTCTAGGAAATTATAACTTGATCATTAAAGAATCGGGTGAAGTTTTATATGCTCAAAGCTTGGAACTTAAAGAAGATACTGATTTAGGTATACTATCCATACGAACGCCTAACGAATTACAGGAGATATTGGTTACCGGAAAAAAAAGGTTAATTGAAAAGAAAGTTGACCGAACGATTTATAATATTGAAAATTCCATAGGATCCGCCGGAACGGATGTTTTAGATATTTTACACCTTATGCCGGGAATAGAGGTGCGAAATAATCAATTATTTCTTACAGGTAAAAGTTCGGTAAAAGTGATGATTGATGATAAAATCGTTTCCTTGAATGGTGATGATTTATTTAATTATTTAAAAAGTTTCCCTTCTGACCAGGTAAAGAATATTGAAGTTATAACTACGCCTCCCTCACAATATGATGCAGAAGGTAACTCAGGCCTCATAAATATAAATTTAAAAAAAATCAAAAAAGATTTTTGGGCTTCTAGCCTTACGTCTTCATATAAACAAGGGTATTATGCATCAGGTAATTTTGGGGCAAACTTTACTTACAGTAAAAATAAAATAAACTTAGGTTTATCATCTAATTACTCGAATGGCAACTACAAAAATTTAAAAAAAAGTAAGGTGTATTATCCCGAGCAATTATGGGATGAAAAGGAAACAGGTAAAAATTATCAAAATACATTCAGTTCAAAATTTTTGTTGGATTATCAATTAACTTCTAAATGGAATTCAGGAATACAATATTTGCTCAATTATTCAGAACCGCATTCTCGATATAAGGATATAACAAATTTCCATACATATGAAAATAAATTGGATTCATTACTCAGGACTAAAAGCTATGAAAATTCTACAAAAAGATTGAATTCACTTAATTGGTATTCACATTTTACTATTGATAGTTCAGGTAAAAAAATAAAATTGAATTTTGATTATTTTAACTACAATACTGAGAAAAAATACAATTATTTAACCCATTCTTATGGGGTTCACAACGATCTAATTACGCGTTATTTTCCAATTGAAAATAAGGGATCGCTGGATATTGATAATTATAGCGGCCAAGTTGATATTGATTACCCCCTTTCTTTTATAAACTTACAATACGGGGCTAAAATATCTTTTACGAAAACGAAAAGCAGTTTAAGGAATTACCTGACAAAAGGTGAGAATGTAATTGAAAAAACGCATCAAGATGATTTTGTATACAAAGAAAATTCTCAAGCTCTTTATGTTTCAGCTAATAAAGAAATGAAAAAATGGGATATTCAACTAGGCATTAGAGTGGAAAATACGCAAACTCGTGGGAATTCCATTTCACTTAATGAATGCAATAAAAATAATTATTTGAAATTTTTTCCAACCTTATATATACTTTATAAAGCAAACGAAAATAATTCTTATTCTTTTACCTATTCCAGAAGAATTGACAGGCCGGATTACAATTCCGTTAATCCTTTCAGAAATTATTCCAATCCCTATCAATATTCTGAAGGGAATCCTTTTCTAAAACCTGTCATTAATAACAGTATTGAGCTATCTTATTATTATAAAGACATTATACAAACTATTTTACAATTTATGGTTCAAAAGGATAACTTTAATGATGTTACCTATTTGGATAAAGATAGTTATATACAAGCAACAAAAGTGGAGAATTATTTTGATAATTACGGAGTAGGCATCATTCAATCTTTTTCCTATGCTAAATTGAGTTGGTTGCAAAGTAATCTAATGCTAGTGGGGGGGTATCTATATTTAAAATCTAAAATATATCCGATCACGGATAAATCTCAAGAAGGATTTATGGGAAGAATACAAGCTAATAATACATTTATCCTTAATAAAAGTAAGACGCTGTCAGCAGATTTGATAATTTCTTATTACCCGCGCAGTCAAGGAGCTTTAAGTACTAATTATTCATTAACACAAATGGATATGTTTTTTAAAGCTCAACTTTTGGATAAAAAAATGCAATTATCCTTACAGGTTACTAACCTATTTAATGCAGATCAATTTAGAAATAAAAGCACCAATAACGGTATAAGTGCTAAATATAGAGGGTATTATGAATCTCCTTCAATACGAATATCATTAAGCTATAAATTAGGAAGTTCAACAGTAAAAGAAAAGAATATTGAGGGAAGTAATACAGAAGATCAGAACAGAATTAAATAAAAAATAAAGATTGCAATCGTTGTCCATAAATGAGTCAAGACACAAAAAGGTTACTCTAAAATTTATAATAATTATTCAAAAATGAAAACAACAAAAAAAGTTGACGTTAAAAAATTTGAAACATTACAAACGTCAGGAGAAGTTTTAAAAGGAGGATTTTCAAAATCATTAAATGCAGTTGATGCTAAGGATGTAATGGGAGGATGTATGAATGTAGGAATTTGTATAAATAAATGTATGGGTCCGGGTAGATGGAAATGTTAACAATCTTACTTTAGTCTAACAGAGTATTGTTAGCAGCAATACTCTGTTATGGATTATATATAAGTTTAAAAAAATGTCAGACGGAATTTATGAAGCTTTATTGATATGTTTGAATAAGTTACAGATGAATTTTAAATACTCGCAAAGTTGTGTTAAAATATAAAAAGTAAAAGTTAAACAAAACTAAGTTTTGCCTATGCGAATTCAATTTATAATCAAATGAATTATCATGAATTCTTATGTCTTATTAAAATATTAATGTATCAATCATTTTTTTTCATAAATATATAATGAATAATAAGATTTATTATAACGATCATCTAAAATGTAAATACATTATAATATAAGTATAAAGTAAATAAATGGATTTTATTTTTCAAAATTAGTAATTGAAGAAAACTAAATAAATTAAATAAATATAATGGAAATACATTCTATGAAATATAGTCATTATAATGTATGCTTACCTTATGGAGAGCAATATGTTTTATATAATACCCTTGAGCAACGATTACTTTTTATACAATCTGAACTTAAAGAATTAATGGAAATGTATAAAACATCAGAGCTAAAAGAGATCCATCCGGAGTTTTTCAATTATATGGTAGAAGAAAAATTTATTATTAATGAGGAAATAGATGAGCTGGATGAAATAAAAAAAATAAGTAAAAGCATTGATGAAGATAATTCATTGTTTTTATTAACTATCAATCCAACTATGAATTGCAATTTTAAATGTTGGTATTGTTATGAAAATCTGGTTAAAAGTTCAAGGTTAGATGAAAATGGACTTATTAAAATTAAAAGGTTGATAGATACCATTACCAATAATAAGGATTTAAAAAATATGAATATCTCATTTTTTGGAGGAGAACCTTTATTATATTTTAATAAAAATGTAATTCCTATAATTAATTATTATTTAGAAAGATGTGCAGAGAAAAATATAAATGCATATACATCTTTCACTACTAATGGATATTTAGCAAATCAAGAATTTATAAATTTTTTCTTGGATAAAAACGTCCGATGCAATTTACAAATCACCTTAGATGGTCATAAAGAAGAACACAATAAAGTTCGCTATATAAGTCAAAATAAAGGTTCTTATGATAAAATTGTTTCAAATATAAAAAACTTGATAAGGAATAAATTTTATGTGAATGTCAGAATAAATTTTACCGATTCAAATATCCTAAATACAAATAGAATTTATGACGATTTTGAAGATGTCGAAGAAGATATTAAAACTCAATTTTTAAAATTCGATTTTCATAGAGTATGGCAAAATAAAAAAATAGATCAGACACAAGATATTGCTGATAAAGAAATGAATCAAATAAATAGCAAAGGGGGAAAAACCTCGTGCCATGAATATAGCCCGGATACCCTTCGAAATTCATGCTATGCAGATAAAAAAAATAGTGTTGTTATCAATTATAACGGAGATATATTTAAATGCACGGCCCGTGATTTCTCTACTAAAAATAGGGAAGGATATTTAACGGAAAACGGAGAATTATTTTGGGAAAATGATTCGTTAAATAAACGAATGAATTCAAAGTTCAAGAATCGCCCATGCCTAGAATGTAAAATTTTACCTTTATGTAATGGAGGATGTTCTCAAACTGCCTTGGAAAGTCTGGCCGCTAATAGAGAGTATTGTGTGTATTCATGGGATGAAACAGAAAAAGAAAAGGTTATAAGAAATAAAATAAGTGAAATTTTAGAGAATGCGAATAAATAAAAGGCATCGTTTACAATTTTATAATCAACTTGAAAGCAGCGATTGCGGAGCAGCCTGTCTAGCCATGATCATGAGTTATTTTGGCAAAAAAACTTCACTTAATTATATTAAATCCTTTTTTGAATTTACTCGTATTGGAGTATCTGTACAAGATCTCGTGGATGTATCCGATAAATTAGGATTAACAGCCCATGCATTAAAATTAACTGTTGAAGAATTAAATGAAATTCCCACGCCTTATATTTTATATTGGAAACAAAGTCATTTTGTAGTTTTAGAAAAAATAGTTAAAAAGAAAAATCAAGTATATTATCATTTAGCAGATCCCGGTTATGGCAAGGTCGTACTAGATAGAGAATCTTTTATAACTGAGTGGAAAGAAAACAATACTAAGGGGATCGTTTTATTTTTGGAACCTTCTGAAAATTTTTTCACTATAAAAATTGATAATGTAAAAAATAAAAGTTTGTTTCAATCCAGTATAATAAAATATACGTATGGGTTTTTAAAAAATAATAAACGTAACTATTTCCTTGCTATATTTTTAGTTTTTATAGGATTAGTGACGAATTGGTTCATTCCTTTTACTTTTCAGAATATTATTGATTTAGGAATTTCTTCAAAGTCATTACGAGTAGTTTATTATCTTTTATTAGCGCAATTTATTTTGTTCATATCTAATTTTTCCTCAGACTTTTTTAGTCAAATTGTGCTTACCAAGCTAAATTTCATATTAAGTATTGAATTACGAAAAACATTACTTTTAAAAATATTACGTTTACCCATAGTTTTCTTTGACACTCAAATAAACACGGAAATTCTACAACGGTTGGAAGATCAGCAAACCATTCAACGGTTTTTTACCTGGAAAGGGGTTACTTTACTATTGAGTTTTTTAAATGTGTTTGTATTTAGCTGTGTATTAGCATATTTTAGCATAACCATATTTTGTGTATATCTGGTATTGTCAATAATTTCAGTATTGTGGTTTTCTATTTTTTTTAATAAACGAAATATAATTGAATATGCATCATTTTTAAAAAGATCAGAAAACAGCAATAATATATACGAATTCATAATGAATATGCCTGAGATAAAAATTAATAATGCTCAGGAAAAAATTATTGATCGAATTATTTCTACCCAAGATAAATTAAACCGATTAGAAATTAAATCGTTGCTTTTAAATACCTATCAGCTTTTTGGAGTAGATACACTTTCCAAATTAAAAGAAATTATTGCCATAGCATTTTGTGCAACATTTATCATAGAGGACCAAATGTCTTTGGGAACTTTAATGGGAATATCCTATGTCATCGGACAACTTTCAACACCTTTACAAAATTTAATTATGTTTCTTCGTGATACACAAGATACCATTATTGCCAATAAAAGAATTGAACTAATCTATGAAATACCTGATGAAGATTCTCAAAATAAAAAGCATATAAAAGATTGCGTTATTCAAAATATTTATATTGATCATGTGTCCTTTAAATATCCGGGAACTCATAATCCCTTTATATTAAAGGATATACATATGGTAATACCTAAAAACTCCATAACGGCCATTGTCGGCGCCAGTGGAAGTGGTAAAACAACTCTGTTGAAATTATTATTATCGTACTATCCTATAAAAAAAGGAGGAATATATTTAGATACCTTTTCCATGAATGATATAAATGCCGAAGAATGGAGAGAGCGATGTGGAACAGTGCTTCAAAATGGAACCATTTTTAGTGATACCATTGCAAGTAATATTTCCATGTCCGGAAAAAGCTATGATGTAGACAAACTTAGAAAAGCAGCAAAAATAGCGGGAATACAAGATTTTATAGAAAACTTACCGATGCATTATTTCACTCGGGTCGGGAATGCCGGGATAGAATTATCGGGCGGACAAAAACAAAGAATACTTATAGCTCGAGCCGTTTATAAAAATCCCGAATATTTGTTTTTTGATGAAGCAACTTCTGCTTTAGATTCTGAAAATGAACGAATTATTCATGCCAATTTACAAGAATTTTTTAAAGGTAAAACCGTGATAATTATAGCTCATCGATTGTCAACGGTTAAAAATGCAGATCAAATAGTAGTTTTAAAAAACGGTCAAATAGTAGAAACAGGAAATCATAGCCAATTAGTAAAATTAAGATCAAATTACTATAATTTGGTTAAAAATCAATTGGAATTGGGTACATAAAGCTAAATTAATTCAATCATTACAAAATTTTAATTACCGAAGAAAAACTGATTTCATCAATAATTTTATAAAGAGGTCTAGTTCTTTAATACTATATAAATATCATGGATAATTCAAAAAATTATATCAATCGACTAAAAAAATAATCATTAAGTTGATAATAAATTAAAATTATAAAAAAACAAAATATTTTATATGATAAAAATCATAAAAACACAAAACAAATAAAAGGGATAAAATATCTGTTTTATATTGGTTTTGATTAAAATTAAAATAAATTATCTTTAAATTTTATCTCAAATTTTTTAAAAATATATTATAATACTTAATAAAATGTTTAAAATACATAACAACTCGTTATAAATAATATTTATTGATATAAATTTGCCTGAATATTTATATCAAAAACTATGAAAATTTTCTATTTATTTGTTATCATATTAGTATGTAATTATTCTTATTCTCAAGAAATTACTCTTAAAGGAACACTTAAATTAAATGAAAATATATCTGAAAATAAATTGGAAGTATACTTAATTAAGCCAGATTCTATTATCATAACTTCAGAGATAGATGATCATAAAAACTTTATTTTTAGAAATTTATACGAAGGATTATACGAGTTAAAAATTAAAGAAGATAGTGATGAATTATATTCCAAATCGTTAATAATAAAAGAAAATACAGATTTAGGAATAATTGATCTGTCTACCGGTATAAAATTACAGCAGATAGTAGTTACAGGAAATAAAAAATTAATTGAGAGAAAAATAGATCGAACCATATTTAACGTTGAAAATTCAGCTGCAACCTCAGGAGGAGATGGTTTGGATGTATTGAAATTAACCCCGGGAATACAAGTTAAAAATGATCAAATATCCATGGTCGGTAAAAGTAGCTTGAAAGTATTAGTTAATGATAAGATCATTCCACTATCTGATGATGATTTAATTAATTATTTAAAATCCATTTCATCAGATAATATTAAGAATATTGAAGTGATCACCGCACCTCCCGCGAAATACGATGCTGAAGGAAATTCGGGATTAATAAATATTGTTTTAAAAACAAGTAAAAAGAATAATTGGACAGTTATATTGGTGGGACTTATAAACAGGCTAAATATGCGTTATTTAATGAAAATTTAGGATTTACATTTAATTATAAAAAACTAACATTCAATACTGCTATAGATATTTATAATGGTAAAAATTTTTCACAACTGATCAATAAATATAGTGAATTTACTGATAGAAATATCAGTAATTATATTAATAGTAGTTTTAAGCTAAAAAAATACTTTAATGGAAACCTTAATTTGGATTATCAAATAATAGAGAAATTAAATTTAGGTGTTCACTTATTGTATAAGAAAACAGATGGTTCTTTAAATCTGTATAATAAACAATATCAATATAATTTATTAAATCCAAATATTTTGACGAACAGTGTGTCAAAAGAAATCGAAGAAAGAGAAAACTTTTATTCGAATTTTTACACACACTATAAATTGGATAGTCTGGGAAGTAAGATTAAATTTAATCTGAATTATTTTAAAAATACGAGAAAAGAAAATGCAATTTTAAATTCAAAAGATTATTTAGATTTTGATGCGTATTTACCTACAAACGATTTTGCCTCTCTGGATACAAATAATCAAAAAATTTCAAATTATTCTGGAAATTTAGATGTAGAGCAAAAATTAAAAAATTTGGGAATAGATTATGGAATTAAAATATCGCATAGTAAAATAACTAATAATATAGGCTATAGTGAAAATAAAGAAGGAAAAAATGATTTTCAAGAAAAATACAAAGATCTTTTGGAATATAAAGAAAACATTCAAGCGATTTATTTTTCAGGGAGAAGAAAAATTTTGGATAGATGGGAAATACAAATCGGTTTACGATTGGAAAGCTTTCAAAGCAAAATTAATTCCATAGTATCAAAAGAAGAATATAAATCTAATTCAATTGAATTGTTTCCGAGCTTTTATTTATCGTATGTGTTAAATGAAAAAAATACTTTTACATTTACCTATACAAGACGTATAAATAGACCTTGGTATAGGGCATTAAATCCCTTTGTTCTTCATATAAATAAAAATACAACACAAGCAGGTAATCCATATCTACATTCTTCAAATTCAGATAATTTAGAATTAAATTATACCTGGAAAAATCAGTGGACAAGTGGGATTTATTTTTATAAAGCGGAAGATGTGATAAATATGGTAAATTACTTAAAAGAGGACGACACTAATTTTGTGCATTATAAATTTGAAAACAGTGTCAACGAGTATTCCGTAGGTTTAAATCAAAATTATGTATTCAATACATTTAAATTTTGGGAAAGCACTTTTACATTAAATTTATTCTATAAAGAAAATAAATCTAAAATTGAAGGTTTTAATTCAAATAATACTATAAGTTCAAGTTTAGAGACTAATAATAATTTATTTCTAAATAGAAATAAAACTGCATATTTTACCATAGTGTATCAATATAATTTTCCTCAATATGATGGGACGGATAAATTGAAATCCTTTTCAAATTTTGGTGCAGGATTGAAATGTCTGTTTCTTGATAAAAAATTAGTGCTTTCCTTATATGCCAATGATGTTTTTAAAACATCTAAATATAAAGTATATAGTATATACAATCAAAATAAGAATAAAATTACTGATTATGAATTTTCACAAAATCTACGGTTTTCGATAAAATATAATTTTGGGAATAATTCAATAAAATCAAAGTCTATCAAAACAGGTAATGAGGAAGAACAAAACAGAGCTAAATAGCTATCTGATATATAAGACAATCAATTTTTATTTTTAAAAAGAGAATAATTTAAAAAACAGAAAATCATAGCCAATTAGTAAAATTAAGATCAAATTATTACAATTTGGTTAAAAATCAATTGGAATTGGGTGCATAATTCTAAATTAATTTTTAAATAAAAAAATTCATATTTCAATTATGAAAAAAAATCATTTTTTTAAATAATTGTAAGATAAATAAAAATATTTCACTTTTTCCAGGATAAAGATAAGGATAAAGTAATTTCAAGGGTAAAAAAAATAAATTTATCTTATTTTAATAATATTTAGATTTAGTTAAATTGTTATCAAGGCTTAAAACGAATAAAATTGTTTGGTTTATTGTTTTATTATTATAGTTTTGCGCCTTTGAATGAGAATGTTATTATGAAATTTAAATATCTTACAATTCTATTATTTTCTTTTTACATATCTTTTTCTCAGTCATTTAAAATAAAAGGGAAAATAAGTATCGAAAATTCAGCTATTGAAAATTTAGCCGAGATATTATTATATAAACATGATTCTATAATTAAAAATACTATTGTAGAAGAAGACGGTTTTTTTATCATTAATGATATATCGCAAGGTGTTTATACTTTAAATGTAAAACAGTGGGGTAAAAGTATTTATAAGAAAAATTTAGATGTAAAAGAAGACATTGATTTAGGAGAAATAAAAATATTCCCAACTAAAGAATTAGAGCAAGTACTAGTAACAGGGAATAAAAAATTAATTGAGCGAAAAATAGACAGAATGGTTTTCAACGTTGAAAAATCTTTTGCCTCCTCTTCAGGTACTGCTCTTGATGTATTGAAGAAGACCCCTAAATTAAAGTTTGATGGAAGTAATATTAAAATTATAGGTAAAAACTCTGTCAAAATTATGATTGATAATAGGATAGTTGAATTATCAGGTGAATCACTCATTAATTATTTACAAAGTATTTCATCAGAAGCAATAAAAAGTATAGAAATTATTACGAACCCGCCATCAAAATATGAAGCGGAAGGTAATAGTGGATTGATCAATATTCTTTTAAAAAAAGCAAAAAAAGATTCATGGAATCTTTCTTTGCAAGAAAATCTAAAACAATCGCATCATACTTCTTCCGGTCAAGGTGCTGATTTTAATTTTAACAAAAATAAAATCTCATTATCGGCTAATGTATTTAATAATTTTACATTTAGTGATTTCACAAATAAAATTAATTATTATTACCCTGATGGATTGTGGTATAATAAATTTAATGGTACAGATAAAAGTAGAAAACCATCATTTCGAACAAATTTTGATTATAAATTAAATAATCATATTACTTTAGGCGGAAATTATTCATATTCTCAATCTAATTTCATAGGGAATAGAAATTCATTGGTAGATATTGAAGGTAATAAATCTTATAACATAATTTACACTCCAACTTTTATAAAAGAAAATTCACAAATACATATTGCTAATTTTCATACTCAATATAAAATAGACAGTATGGGGCGGTTGCTAAATTTAGATATTAATTATATTAGTTTCAATAACGGACCTCGTAGTATGTTTCATTCAAATTATAGTTTGGATGATCAAATTGTAGATCAAACGGATGTAGCGAAAAATTATTTAGATCAAAAATTAAAAAATTATTCTACCTCATTAGATATGGACCATCCATTTTCTAATATTAAATTTAATTATGGCGGCAAGATTTCTTTTAACCATGTTGATAATAAATACTCTTATTATATTTTGAATATAGAGAATGTTCCAATTCCGGATACAATCAATAGTAATCATTTTACATATCAAGAAAATATTGAAAGTCTTTATATGAACATATCTAAAGAAATCAACGATAAATGGAAGACTCAGCTAGGAATAAGAATGGAAATTTCTCAGGTAAAAGGCATATCTAAAACTTTGCAACAAATAAACAAAAATAGTTATATAAAATTCTTTCCAACGGCCTATCTTTCTTATACTATTGATGAAGAAAATGTAATATCCTTAAATTATGGAAGGAGAATACATCGTCCAAAGTTTTCAGTTTTAAATCCATTTAAACAATATTTAACCCCCAATTCCTATATAACAGGAAATCCAGATTTAAAGCCATATTATACACATAATTTCGAATTAAATTATGAGTATAAAGATTTATCAGTGTCTTTGTCTTATTCAAAGGTGAAAAATGAATACACAGATGTTACATTATTAAATACTATTGATAAAACACAAGTTTCTACTCAATTGAATGCTATAAATTCATCTACGTCAAATTTAGATATATTCTATTTATTTTCAGAAATTCCTTGGTGGGAAAGTAATAATGAAATGAATTTACAGTATTCTGAATATAAATCAAATAATTTACAAATAGGAAAAATCCGCAATATGGGTTGGTTATTCTATTTTTCAACAGATAATTCCTTTTACTTACACAAGAATAAAAATTTTATATTTAATATAAAATGGATCTATAGTGGTAAAGGGGTAGATGAGATAAGTAAAATAAATTCATATCAGAGTATTGATTTAGCTTTCAGAATGTTTTTTTTACAAAAAAAATTGCAAATAACAATCTCGGGAGAAGATATTTTTCAATCCAATAAGCCTAAATATACTGATTTTACAAACAACATAAAGCAGACGTACAGCTGGTATGGGGATACTAATCATTTTTTTCAAATATCGATAGTATATAAATTAGGTAATAAAAAGCTTAAAGAATTAAAAAGAAAATTAGGTAATGAAGAAGAGAAAGAACGAATAAATTAAATTTTTGAAATAGGCCAATATTTATTTGACACTTTAGGCAAAGCAGAGACGTAATTTAACTCGTAACTTTATTTCCATTTAGTTAAAAATTAACACTAATAATATACGTATTAAATACGTAATTAGCTCATTCCTTTCTTTCTATAAAATCAATTTTTTACAATACCATAAAATCTAGGGATTAAAAAACGGGTATTATATTATTTATTTTTAACATTTAGTTTAAAAATTAAATATTAATCCAAAATAATAAACACACGTTATATGATAAAAATCATAAAAATATTTAAATATACACAATAGAGATAAAATATTTTAATTTTTTTTAATTAAATAAAAATAAAATAAATTTTTGTTTAAATTTTATCCTAATATGTTTTCAATAAATTGAAAATTATTTAACAATTTGTTTAAACAATATAATAAATTTTTAAATATTGTTTTTTTGCTATAAACTTGCAGTGGCTTTATTAGAACGAAACTATGAAAATTTACTATTTATTAATTACTGCATTAATATGTATTTATTCCTATTCTCAAGAAATCATTGTTAAAGGAAGGTTGGATTGGGACGAAAATAAATCCGGAGTTCATCTGAAAATTTCTTTAATCAATAAAGATTCAATCATAATAACTACTCATATAGTTGATCACAACAGTTTTATTTTTGAGGGATTATATGAAGGGTTATACGAATTAAAAATTGAAAATGATAGCGAAGAATTATATTCCAATTCATTTATGCTTAAAGAAAATAAGGATTTAGGAATCATAAAATTATCTTCAGGTAAGGAAATTCAGCAAGTGGTTGTAACAGGAAATAAAAAATTAATAGAGCGAAAAATAGATCGAACCATATTTAACGTTGAAAATTCAGTCGCTACATCAGGTGGAGACGCATTGGATGTATTAAAATTAAGTCCCGGAATACAAATTAAAAATGAACAAATATCCATAATAGGAAAAAGTAGTTTAAAAGTAATGGTAAATGAAAGAAGTATTCCACTGTCTGGTGATGAATTAATTAATTATTTGAAATCTATTTCATCCGATAATATAAAGAGTATTGAAGTAATTACCGCACCACCGGCAAAATACGATGCAGAAGGTAATTCGGGATTAATAAATATTGTGTTAAAAACAAGTAAAAAGAACAACTGGAAAAGTTATATCGGTGGGACTTATAAACAATCAAAATATGATTATTATAATACAAATTTAGGATTTAATTTAAATCATAAGAAAATAACTCTTAATTCGGATATAAACTTCTATTATGGTGTAAATAATGCTCAAAGAGATAAAAATTATATTACATATTTAGATGAAGATATATATTCTCAATCCTTGTCTAAATCAAAATTGAAAAAACGTTTTAATGGGAGTTTAGGTATGGATTATCAATGGACAAATCAATTTTCTTTAGGATTTCAATCAATATTTGAAACATACGATGTACAACATAGAATAAGTCTTAATGAATATTTTTATAAACCAATATCTCCTATACTGACAAAAACTTATTCAAAGGGGCCTGGTAGTACAAACAATATTTATGTAAATTTTCATTCTCAATATAGTTTGGATACATTAGGAAGTAAAATTAAATTAAATTTAGATTATTTTGGAAATACTCGTAAAGAAGATGTTATTTTCAATTCTAAAGATTATGAGGACTTTGTAACGTACATTCCTGGTCATGACTTTAGTTCTCGCGATCTTAATAATTTGAAAATTTACAATTATTCAGGGAATTTGGATGTAGAACAGCATTTTAGGAAAATCGGATTGGAATATGGTGTAAAAACTTCTCATACAAAAACGACAAATGATGCAGGTTATATTACTCTTATTTCAAATGATTCATATCATCAAGGTGAGGCAAATGATTCTTATGAATATAAAGAAAATTTGCAAGCAACATATATATCCGGGAGAGGTAAAATAGTTGATAAGTGGGAGATCAAAATGGGTTTAAGATTAGAAAATTTTCAAAGAAGAATTTTTTCTGTACTTACTCAAGAAAAACATAAATATAATTCTACTAAATTATTTCCTAGTATGTACTTAACCTATAATTTAGGTGACGATCGTACACTAAATGTTAATTATACTAGACGTGTAAATAGACCAACTTACAGAAATCTAAATCCATTTAAGAGTCGTTTAAGTAAAGGTGATGTTATGTCAGGTAATCCTTTTTTAAAGCCCTCTTACACCGATAACTTGGAATTGAATTATTCATGGAAAAATAATTGGAATACGGGAATATATTTTTATAAAGCAAAAGACGCTATTGATTATGCTTATTATTTAGAAGAGGAAGAGGAGTATATATTTAAAAAAGCAGAGAATTCTGTTACAGAGAATTCTATAGGCTTAAGCCAAAATTATAATTTTACTTCAACAGAATGGTTAGAAAGTTATTTTAATGTTGATGTATACTATAAAGAAAATAAGTCCCAGATAAAAGGATTAAGTTCCAATAACTTTATCAGCGCAAATTTTAATATAAATAATAATTTATCTCTAAATAAAGGAAAAACATTTAATATAACTATAATATCTCAATACGCATTACCGCAGTATATATCCACAAAAAAAGTGAAGTCATATTTTAATTTAGGATTTGGATTAAAAGCTTTATTCTTGGATAAAAAATTAATGTTTTCTTTATACGCAAATGATATTTTTAAAACTCTTGAGGCTAATTTAAGGACAGATTATAATAAAATAAATAAGTCAAAAGAAATATTGTATCAATATCCTCAATTTATAAGATTTACTATAAGATATAACTTAGGAAATAGTAAACTTAAATCCAAAGCCATTAAATCTAGTAACGAAGAAGAGAAAAATAGAGCTAAATGATTTAGCTATAATATACTTGCAAGTAACCGTATCGGCACGGGGAAATACCGAATAATTTATTCTTTAATAAAAAATATAACTAAAATGAAAAATTCAAAATTAAAATCTGTTTTGAAAAGCATGAATGCTAAAAAAAATGATTCTATTGAAAAATTATCTACAGATGAAATTAAGATTATCAAGGGTGGAAAAGCAGGAAATGATAGATTGGAATCGGCTGATGCGTGGTGTTTAATCAACCTTTGTGGTAAAAACACATAGATCAAATTAAGAGTGAGTTGAGGTATTTTTAATAATACCTCAATTTTAAAAAATTATTAATTTTTTAAAAATTGATCATGTATAAAATATCTAAATACTTGGTAGATGTAGATTTACAAAATGAAGAACGTTTGATTTTCTCAACCCGAACTGGTGAATTAATAAATATTAGTAATGAATTATATCATTTTATAATTGAAAAAAAATTTAACAAATTAAATGATATAATTCTGCTTAAATTACTTAATTTAAAAATTTTAATTCCAGAAGATGAAAATGAAACGGATACTATCATAAATAATCTAATTTTATCTTCCAATAAAAAAAGTAGAGTATTAAGTTTAACCATACAGCCTACTGCTAATTGCCAGCTAGGTTGTCAATATTGTGGACAAACACATGAAAAACTGAATATGTCAGAATCTTTGGTTGAAAATACATACAAATATATAAAAAATAAATTAGAGAATGGTATCTATGAATCATTAATTATTACTTGGTATGGAGCAGAACCACTTTTAGGCCTGAATTCGATAAAAATTTTAAGTAAAAAATTAATAATCTTATGCAATAAAATAAACATCGAATATTCAGCGATGATGATCACTAACGGATTAGGTTTGAAAGAAAATATATTTGCCGAGTTAGTACAGTATAAAATTTTAAAATATCAAATAACATTAGATGGCGATAAAGTTTCTCATGATAATAGTAGATATACAAAAAAGAAAGGAAAAACATTTGATACAATAGTATCGAATATAGTAATGGTTGTTTCTAATCCTTTATATGATGAAGAAAAATGTAATATAGTTATAAGATGTAATGTACATAAAAATAATTATAAATATATTAATAATTTAATTGATCACCTTTATAATTTAGGAATTTCGAATAAAGTATCAATTAATTTTGCTCCGGTACATGATTGGGGTAAAAATTATGCTGAAGAAAATATAGGTCTAACACCAGAATATTTTGGGGAATTAGAAATAGATTGGATGCTTAGATTGAAAGAATATGGTTTTAGATTTATAAAAGATCTGTTACCAGATAAAAAAAGTGGAACTTGTATGGTGACAAATTTAGATTCGGAACTTATTGATGCAAAAGGTAGATTGTCCTATTGTTGGGAAGTACCATATACTCCAGAATTTGATTATGAAAATAGTGATATGTTTCATGGTAATATTAACAATATTGAATATAAAGATAGGAAAAAATTACCTCTAGGAAATTGGTATGAAAATATAAAACAGGAAGATTATAATACGACATGCAAAAATTGCAAATTTTTACCAGTATGTGGCGGGGATTGTCCTGTAAATTGGTATAAAGGATTTTCCTCTTGTCCTTCGTTCAAATATAATATAAAAGATTTAATGGTATTTGAATATATAAATAATAAAGAAATTTTAAATAGAGAATTTGATTTATCAAATTAATAAAGAATTACATTATCTATTAATTTATACGTTAAAAAGAAAAATTTTAATCGTTTTCATATTTTTTATGAAATTTTAGAAATTAAAAAAAATAAATTTAAAGATTGCACAAATTAAAAGTAATTAATATAATTAGTAGAATTAATGCCTTTCTTAAAAGAATCCTAAATAAAATTATAAATATAAATAATTGGAATATTATACATTACCAATAATTTTTTTAAAATTATTACTTCAATAAAAGAGAAAGTTTTTAATTGAATGATTCATAAAATATCTGAATCGTTTAAGCATACAGTTTTGTAAAATAATTATTTTAAAAATTCCATTTTATCCATGAGTTATTTTGCAGGAAAGTATTATATTATTTAAATGAAAGTTTAAAATTTATTATAAATTATAAAATTAATTAATAAAGGATAATTTGATTAATTAATGATAAATGAAAAAATTAGTTGGAACAAAGATTAATCAATCATTTAATATAAAACTGGATATTAAATTAATAATTTAATTTTTGAAATGAAATTCATTCCCCAAAAAGATCAGATGGATTGTGGTTCTTCCTGTTTAGGAATGATATGTATTTTTTATGGTAAGAATTATTCAATAGAATATTTAAGAGATATTTCATATTTAACCAAAGAAGGCGTTTCCTTATTGGGAATAACAGAAGCCGCTAAAAAAATTGGATTTGAAACTTTTCCTGCTAAGCTTACTTTAGAAAAATTAAAAGAAAATAAAAATTCATTGCCTGCTATTCTCTATTGGAATCAAAATCATTTTGTGGTCTTAATTAAAATAAAAAAGAATTTTATAAGTAATAAAATTCAATATAAAATAGCAGATCCTGCGCATGGTGTTATAGATTTAAATGAAGATCAAGTCAAAAAATCATGGTTATCAGGAGATGATATGGGGGGAGTAGCCTTATTTCTTCAACCTACGGAAAAATTTTATGAACTAATTCCTCCTGAACAGTCCCGATTAACAGTAAAATATTTGTTTAAATATCTTATTCCCTATAAGAAACAGCTCGTTTTTCTGTTTTTTATGTTATTATTAGGCAGCTGTATAACCCTAATATTTCCGTTTTTAACCCAAAACCTAATAGATAAAGGGGTTAATGTTCGAAATTTAAATATGGTTTCCATCATACTTTTAGCACAACTGGCCTTATTTTTTGGTTCCATTACTACTGAAATCATTCGTAATTGGCTTATGCTCTATGTTGGTACTCAAATAAGTATAACCATTATTTCGGATTTTTTGAAAAAAATGTTAAAACTTCCTATTAAATTTTTTGATACTAAAATGATGGGAGACTTTACTCAACGAATACAGGATAATGAACGAATTGAGCATTTCTTAACCTCACAAAGTTTATTAACTTTTTTTTCAATAATTACTTTTTCCGTTTTTTTTGGGGTATTATGGTATTACAATTTCACTATTCTTTGGGTTTATTTACTCATGACTGTTTTTTCTGTTGGCTGGTCGTTTTTCTGGTTCAAAAAACGCAAAATTTTGGATTATTATAGGTTTCAGGAACGGAGTAACAGTCAAGAATCTATTTATGAAATTCTAAATGGAGTAACCGAGATGAAACTCAATCAATTTGATGAATATAAAAGAAAAAAATGGGAAAATATTCAACAAAAGTTATTTAAATTGAATATAAGAATTCTAAAAGTAGATCAGATACAACTTTCCGGTTTTGAGTTTATCAATCAGCTTAAGAACATTATAGTTACTTTCTTGGCAGCAATTTTAGTGATTAAAGGGAATATCAGTTTAGGGGCCATGTTAAGTATTTCTTATATTATA
The DNA here is from genome assembly GCF_002964915.1 of Apibacter sp. wkB309. Classification (NCBI taxonomy): domain Bacteria; kingdom Pseudomonadati; phylum Bacteroidota; class Flavobacteriia; order Flavobacteriales; family Weeksellaceae; genus Apibacter; species Apibacter sp. wkB309. Next base: position 28,627 of record NZ_PSZL01000006.1, on the reverse strand, counting down.
GGACAGATGAATGCTCCCGTTAATCAATTAGTTAATTTTTTTCGTTCTCTACAAGACGCCCGTTTAAGCTTGGAACGGTTAAATGAAGTACAAAATCATCCTGAAGAGGAGCAAGAAGAGTATAGTAAATTTTCGACTACAAATGCTAATATAAATGTATTAAAAAGAGGATTTGAATTAAAATCTTTGTCTTTTCAATATGAAGGACCTCACTCACCATACATTTTACAAAATATGAGTGTACTTATTCCTGAAGGAAAAATAACTGCAATAGTAGGAGCTAGCGGAAGTGGCAAAACAACATTGATGAAAATTCTTTTAAAGTTTTATAATCCTACTAGTGGAAAAATATTTTTAAACGAACAAGATTTAGCGCAATTATCCCCGGGAAGTTTGAGAGAAAAATGTGGAGTAGTAATGCAAGAAGGTTTTATTTTTTCAGATACCATTGAAAGAAATATAATTACGAAAGACGAAATAACTGACATAAATAAATTCGAACAAGCGATAAGAATAGCTAATATCGATAGTTTTATAAGCAGTTTTCCATTAAAATATAATACAAAAATTGGTGCTGCTGGTGTTGAACTTTCAGGTGGGCAAAAACAAAGAATTCTTATAGCGAGGGCTGTTTATAAAAATCCTGAATACTTATTTTTTGATGAAGCTACTTCTGCTTTAGATTCAGAAAATGAAAGGATAATCCATAATAATTTACAAGAATTTTTTAGAGGAAAAACAGTAATTATTATAGCCCATCGATTATCAACAGTTAAAAATGCTGATCAGATCATAGTGTTAAAAAACGGGCAAATTGCTGAAGTAGGAAATCATAATCAATTAGTAAAAGCTAAATCTGAATATTATAATTTGGTTAAAAATCAATTGGAATTGGGTACATAATATTAAATTAATTCAATCCTTCCAAAAACTCAATTACCGAAGAAAAAATAATTTCTTCAATAATTTTAAAAAAATCAATTTCTTCCTGATGAGGTAAAAAATCAGAAATAATACGCAGGATAAAATCCTGAGGCCTTTTCATATACATAAAAGTATAATCTTCCATATTAATCAATGTTCCGATCGGAATATTGGAAGTCGTAACAAACTTATCGGAGGTAAGGGAACTTAGTTTAGGAAAATGTGTATGAGACGAAGAAAGTATTATTTTTCCATTTTCAAATATTTCTCCTGAATAACCATATAATGAAGAAGCCACCACTTCAACTAAACTTCCTTTTTGTAGCTCTTTAGGCATCGTTTTCTCAATTCCGGTAATAGCTGTAAATCCTACTAAAACATCTAAATCAGACTTTGGTTTAGTAATCATGGATTTAGCAATTTTTTCACGACCTATTCCGGTTATAATAACCTCATAAGAATGTTTTAATTTAGAAAAAACTTTTAAAGCATCTAAAATTTTTTGATTTTCTTCCCTCATAGGGGTGAATAAATTAATTCTCATGTTTTTATTCCTGATTTAAATAATTGAAATATTCACGTAAAATTCGTGAATTAGGATGATTAACAGTATTAATTTCCAATAATTTAGGTTTTTCCGAGCAAAGAAAAAAAGAATCTAACTGTTTTAACAGTTCTTCTTGATTATGAGCTTTAATATATTCAAAATTATATTCTTGAGCCATTAATCGAGCAGTACGATTATGTCGGGTAACAAAATATTCTTCTAAAGAATTGGAAGAATCGGGCCCGGGAATAATTTTAAAAATATCGCCCCCACCATTATTTACAAGTATAATCCTAAATGTATTAGGAATATATTTATTCCATAGAGCATTAGAATCATAAAAAAAACCAATATCTCCGGTAATCAAAAGAGTAGGGAGAGTATCTGCAACGGCGAAACCAACGGCCGTTGAAGTTGCCCCGTCAATGCCACTGGCACCGCGATTGCAAAATATCTTATTTTTAGAGTTAAAATTGAATAACTGAGCATATCTGATCATAGAACTGTTAGAAATTTGCAGATTATATGAATCAGGTATTTTTTCATCCAAAGTTTTTATAACTCGTAAATCGGAAAATGGTAAGTTTTTAATAAAATCATTATGCCTTAGTTGTCGCTCATCTTTAAGTTGTTTCCATAGTAAAGAATACGAAGAAGTAACGGGAGGAACTTTCACTAATTCTTTTAAAAAAATGACCGGATTTTCTTCAATTTTTTCAGTTAAAGAAAAATAAGTATCAGGATGCCAATATTCATCTAAATGCCAATGGGCCTTCAATTTAGATTTTCGTAAAAAATCTTTAATTTTTTTTGAAACAATATTTTGACCAATGGTAAGAAGTAATTCAGGTTTATAATCATCTATCGCTTCTTCACCAAAAGGAAATATATAGCGGTCAATATTAGGATAAAATTTTGGAGAATTTAGATTTGAAGTAACTTCAGTAAAAATAATCGTATCTTCCCTCTCAGCTAATTTTTCTAGTAATTGATTTAATTCCGAATTGGGTTGTTGCATTCCAACAAGAATCAACTTTTTAGAAAAGTTGTTCCAAGTTGGAAACAAAGATTTGTATTTATCTGAATTATAATTTTTTTCAGGAAGAGTTAGTTTTTCAAATGAAATTTCAATTTGATCTGTTTGCTCATATAAAGGTTCTGAAAATGGAATATTGATATGAATCGGACCTGATTTTAAAACACAAGTATTCAAAGCTTTTTTTAAATCTAGAAAATTTTGTGTAATTGATTCTTCACTTTCTGATTCAGACAATTGATAAGATCCATAAATATGATTGCTATACATATTTTTTTGTCTTATAGTCTGACCGTCAAAAATATCTACATAATTTTCCGGTCGATCAGCAGTAAGTACGACTATAGGTATATTTTGGTAAAAAGCTTCTATTATTGCCGGATAATAATTAGCGGATGCTGTGCCGCTGGTGCAACAGATGGCCACCGGTTTTTTCTTTGATTGAGCCATTCCTAACGCAAAAAATGCAGCAGATCGCTCATCCACTATGCTGTAACAAGTATATTCTTGATGATTAGTAAAATGTATGGTTAAAGGCGCATTTCTTGACCCCGGAGATAGTATGATATCCGTAATTCCGTATCGATATAAAACTTCTCCAATTAGTTGAACTGATAATTTATTACTATACATAGTTTTTTAAGTTAAAAAAAGAAAGAGATTAAAAAAATTTAATCTCTTGTTTATCGTGCTTTAATCCATATTTTTTAATAAGTAAGCATTCCACCGTTGACATTGAGTACATGTCCGGTTACATAGCTTGATAAATCACTGGCAAGATATAAACATGCATTAGCAATATCTTCAGGAGTTCCTCCTCTTTTCAAAGGAATATTATTTCTCCATTCTTGAATGGTTTTTTCATCCAAAGCTTCAGTCATTTCAGTTTCAATAAATCCTGGTGCAACCACATTGCATCGAATATTTCTTGATCCTAATTCCAATGCTATGGATTTAGAAAATCCAATAATTCCTGCTTTAGAAGCAGCATAATTTGCTTGACCGGCATTACCTTTTACTCCAACTACAGAACTCATATTGATAATTGAACCCTTTTTTTGCTTCATCATCGGTTTTATGATTGCTTTGGTAAGATTGAATACCGAATCCAGATTGACGCGAATTACTTCATCCCAATCCTCTTTACTCATTCTTAATATAAGGTTATCTTTAGTGATACCTGCATTATTAACCACAATGTCAATTTGCCCGAATTCTTTTATAACATCATCGGCAAGTTTCTGAGCAGAATCAAAATCTGAAGCGTCAGATTGAAATCCTTTTACTTTGGTTAAAGAACCTAATTCTTTTTCCAGCTCTTCTGCTTTAGCTACTGAAGATGCATAAGTAAAAGCTATATTTGCTCCGTTTTGAGCAAATACTTCAGCAATTCCTTTTCCAATACCTCGGGTTGCTCCGGTAATAATCGCGGTTTTTCCTTCAAGCAATTTCATATTGTAATATTATTTTTTTTCAAATATAATACTTTTGTAATTATCAAGATAATTTTAAATTATTCAATTATATCGTTTGATAATACAGAATACAACCACGATATTTTTTTCATAAATTCTCGGCAGTAAAGTTTAAAAAGTAAAGAAGATTCACAAGAACTATAACAATAATTGTTCCTTATTATTTTTAAAATTAAGTAAGATTTTTAGCTTGTATATTCTTTAATTTAAAAGAACATAATAAATCTTTATAAAAAACAACTAAAGTGCAAATTTTTGCTCAACAAAATTTTTAATAAGAAGTACACTTTTATCAATTCCCAACACAGAGGAATTGATGCAAAGATGATAAGAACTGGCATGCCCCCAACTTTTCTTATTGAAAAAGTTATAATACTCTTTTCTCTTTTTATCTATTTTTACGTTTAATTCTTCCGCTTCTTTTAAAGAAATATTTTTTCTTTGAGATGTTCTCCGAATTCGATCTTCTTTATTAGCAGTAATAAATATATCTATCCGTCTCTCATATTCACGCAAAATATAATCGGAGCAACGGCCCACAAAAAGAGCAGAACCTTTAAGGGCTTCTTCTTTAATTATTTTACTTTGTATTTCAAATAAATTTTCGTTTCCTAAATAGTTTTTAGATAATTGCATGCCTAAAAAATTATCAAAAAAACTATAACAATTTTTTTCATCCGCTTGCTCAAAAATATCAGCATTTAAACCGCTCTCAATAGAAGCTAGATTAATAATCTCTTTGTCATAATATGAAATGTCCAATAAATCAGCCAATTTTCTCCCGATTTGTCTTCCACCGCTTCCTAACTGTCGACCAATGGTAATAAAATATTTATCTTTCATAACGTACTTAAATTAGTTTTCAGGATTATATCTATTAAATTCTTTGTATTGTTTATAAAGCATAATGGCAGCCAAAATAGTAGCAAAAAAATCAGCTAAAGGCATACTCAACCATATTCCTGCAATGCCGAAAAATTTAGGTAGAATTAATAAAAAAGGAATTAAAAATAGTATTTGACGAGTGAGAGATAAAATTATAGCTTTTTGAGCCATTCCGATACTTTGGAAAAAGGTAGAAGTAACAATTTGAAAACCTACAATCGGATAACAAATGAATACCATGCGTAATCCTAAGGAGGCAATATCAATTAACTCTTTATCGGTTGTAAAAATAGAAGCAACCGCATGAGGCACAGATTCAACTATAAGGAAGCCGGTACACATGATCAAAGTAGCTCCTAAAATTGTTTTTTTCAAAACCTGAGTTACTCTGGGATAAAGTTTTGCTCCGAAATTATAACCGGCTATAGGTTGCATACCTTGATTTAATCCCAATACTATAGTTACAAATAAAAACGCAATCCTATTTACAATTCCGTAAGCACCAACGGCAAGATCTCCACCATATTTTAAAAGTCCCTGATTAATAATTATAACAATAACCGAGGCCGCTGCGTTCATTAAAAACGGCGACATACCTATAGATAGAGAATCTTTAACGATATATTTGTTTAATTTAAAAATTCCTTTCTGTATATGGATGAAATTATTTTTGTCGCAAAACAGATAAATTTGCCAGATTAATACTGAAGTTTGAGAAATTACCGTAGCAATGGCGCTCCCACGAATACCCCAGTTAAAAACGAAAATAAATAATGGATTTAAAACTAAATTTATAAGTACGGTAAATATGGTCGCATACATGGACTGTCTGGGTTTTCCGGAAGAACGTAACATAGAGTTTAACCCAAGATACATATGAGTGATCACATTTCCTGAAAGTATAATAACCATAAAATCATGAGCATAGGGAAGGGTCTTTTCACTCGCACCGAAAAAATATAATATCGGATCTAAAAATAATAAAGAAATAATGGTAAACGAAATACCAATAAATAAGTTCATGATGAACACATTACCTAAAATGCTGTTGGCTGTGGTATAATCTTTTTGTCCCAAACGAACGGAAAGCAAGGTAGCAGCACCTGCACCTACTAATGAGCCAAAAGCTGCTGCAAGGTTCATAAGCGGAAAAGTTATGGCTAATCCGGAAATAGCCAAAGGTCCTACACCATGTCCTATAAAAATGCTGTCCGTAATATTATAGAGAGAGGAAGCAATCATGGCTATAATAGCAGGAATAGCATATTGTTTTAAAAGTTTTCCAATATTTTCAGTACCTAATTCAATAGGTGTACCTGTTACTTTCATATTTTAATTATCTTGATTATGAATATTTTAAATCTAAAATGAAGTAAAAAAGCATACAATATAAAGGTAGTAAAATTACTAGTATACTATTTAAAATGTAAATATAGAATATTTCGACAGGTAAACAAAATAGCAGCTAATTAGCTGCTATTTACATGTATTCAATTTATTACTTACTTATTAATGCTTACTCTTATTACTCTTCGTGTATAAAGCTTTCTCCTTTTTCTCCGTATTTTTTCGCTCGATCTTTTAAATACTCAGCCTCATTTTTACCAACATCCACTATATTGCTAAAATTTTTTTTGGTTTTGGATGTAAATTTACTTATTTCATCAGAAACTTGATCTAGAAATCCATCTTCTTGCATTTTTCTGGCAACATAACCTAGAGCAGCACCCAAGATTGTACCCAATAATACTTTTTTCATAACATATTATAATTTAATAAGGTTTTTTTGTTCTAAATAATGATATTATCCATAGAAGGACTACAGAACCAATTACAGACATTAGTAACATACCTAATTTACCTCCACTGGAAAAGCCCAATAAACTATAGATCCATCCTCCCAATATACTTCCTACTAATCCAACAAGCAAATTAACTAACATTCCAAATCCACTGCCTCGCATAATTCTACCTGCAATAAAACCGGCTATAATTCCAATAATTATAGACCATAAAATACCCATTCCTTCCATTTATAAAATTTTTTAGAGTTTACTATTATTTCAATTTTGAAGAAAGTGTAATAATCTTGTAGTTCTTTATGATTTAAACAATAAATATGCCATTACCTTATCATTTAATAAGTAAACCAAAGTTGTATTTTAATATTCTCCATTTAAATTGGCGAATATTAAAAATAAGTATAAAAAATGAAGTTGCAGCAAATTATAAATTGATCAAAATTGAAGTACCAATAGAAATTAAATCGTTGTTAAAACGAAAATAGTATCTGCATGTATTGTTTATTGCAGATACTATCATTATTTTTAATACCATTAGAAAATAGTTACGATGCAGTAATTTACTGAATGTCTTTTGCTACTTTTCCAACAGTCAATCCTTGAACTAAAATTGAGAATACAACCACCACATAAGTAACGGCTATAATAGTTTCTTTATAGTCACTCTCAGGAACTGAAAGAGCCAAAGCGATGGAAACCCCGCCGCGTAAGCCACCCCATACTAAAACGGCAATAGTTCCTTTGCTGAATTTTTCCTTAAAAGGAATAATCATTGTTGGAATTTTAATAGATATAAATCTTGCGAATAAAACAATTATAATGCATATAATACCCAGTAGCCAGTAGTGAATTAGATCATCGATAAGTAAAAGTTGGAATCCCATAAAAAGGAATAAAATTGCATTCATAACCTCATCGATTAATTCCCAGAAAGTACCTACACTGCTTTTTTTACTAGTACCCAATCTTCGTCTGGATTCTCCTATTATCAATCCCGCACCCACCATAGCAAGAGGAGCAGACGTATGCAAAGAACTTGCAATAAGATATCCTCCCATAACTACCGCTAAGGTAATTAAAACAGAAACTTTATAATCATGTGAGGTTCGTATCGCATAAGCGGCTAGATAACCTAGAGCTGCCCCTAATAACAATCCGCCTACCGCTTCTCTAAGAAATAAATCAAAAATATGAGCAAACGATAAATCCATTCGTCCGGTGGCAACGACTACGGGATTATAAGCAAGATTAGCTAATACGGCAAATAATACCACAGCTACCCCGTCATTAAGAAGAGATTCACCGGCAATTTTTGTCTCTAAAGATTTAGAAACATTGGCTTGTTTTAATATACTCAATACCGCAATTGGATCTGTCGGAGAAATTAAAGCACCAAAAAGTAAACAATATATTAAAGGTATTTCAGTATGTACATTTATAAGAGGAAGAAGATAATTGGATGTATAATAAAGGCCTACGCCCACAACAATGGCAGATATTATAACTCCTAAAGTAGAAAATATTATTACAGGAAGCCTTTGTTCCTTTAGATCCGACATATTGATATGTATAGCTCCGGCAAATAGCAGGAAATTTAACATACATCCCATCAATATTTCGGTAAAATCAAATTCTTTTATTAATGAGGCAATATCATTTAATGGTTTAGAGGTTAAACTACCTAAAAGAACTAAAATAATTGACATAATTAACGCAATGATCATAATTCCAATGGTAGAAGGGAATTTTAAAAACCTAACATTAATGTATGAAAAAATAGCAGCTAAAATAATAAGGATTGAAAATGAGTAGTATAATTCCATGAAATTGAATAAAATTTTTTGCAAAGATAATAAATAATATCAGAGAAAAAATAAAATCAAATTTCATCACCTAGTTAAAAGACAGAAAAATTTTATATTTATATTATAAAAACAGATTAAATTAATTAAATTATCTTATAAAAGGAAAAAAAAGTATTCAAGGGGATGAATACTTTTTTTTATATTATTTGAGCGCTTGTCGTTATGAAGTTACCTTACTGGCAGTGTCCAAGTCATTAATATCATCTTGAGATAAATTTAGGTCTACCGCTTTTAATATATCCAATTGTCCCAATTTAGATGCACTGGCTATAGGGGTAGTAATACTCGGTCTTTGGATGATCCAGGCGATAGCAACTTGAGCCGGAGTAGCTGTATTTCGTGCGGCAACATCCTCTAAAGTTTTTATAATTCGTAAGCCTCTGTCGTTTAAATATTTCTTTAAGCTGTCGCCTCTTTTACTTTTATTTAAATCCGCTTCCGAATGATATTTACCGGTTAAAAAACCACTTGCCAAAGAATAGTAAGTCATGACACCTAATTGGTATTTTTCGGCAATTGGTTCATAGTCCTTTTCATACGGTTGTCGATCATACAAATTATATTCAGGCTGTAAAACGGAATAAGAAGGTAGATTATTAGATTTACTTACTTCCAACGATTTTACTATTCTCTCAGGAGACATATTGGAAACCCCTATGTAACGTATTTTACCCTCTTTTATTAATTGCTGATAAGCATCCAATACTTCTTCTATGGGAGTATCAGGATCGTCAAAATGAGTAAAATATAAATCTATATAATCGGTTTGAAGACGTTTTAGTGATTCCTCAACTTCAGAAAGAATATATGATTTTTTTAACCCTTTATGTGTACTGTCAATTTCAGCCCCTACTTTAGTTGCAATAACAAGTTTATCTCTAGTTCCTTTTTGATGCATCCATTTTCCAATAATGGTTTCTGATTCTCCACCTTTATTGCCGGGAACCCAAGCAGAATATACATCTGCGGTATCAATAAAGTTAAATCCTAATTCGGTATATTGATCTAATAATTCAAAAGAAGTGTTTTCATTGGCAGTCCAACCAAATACATTGCCCCCAAATGCAAATGGATAAACCTCAAGATCAGTTGGACCTAATTTTCTTTTTTTCATAATCTGATGATTTGTTATCTATACCTAAAATCTAAAATTATACCAAATGCGTAGGTCAACTTTTATTTGTTTTCAATCATTTCAAAATAAATAAATTCCAACGCTTTATTGGTTATTCGAGTAATCATTTCATCTCTCGTTACATGAGGGTAATAATATTTTTTTACATAGGTGTTTCCGTGAACATATAAACCTATATAAGCTAAACCTACCGGATCGTTAAATTCATCTGAACTTGGACCGGCAACGCCTGTAGTAGAAATTGCAACATCTGAATTAAATAACTTTGCACACCGGATTGCCATTTCTTTCGCTACTTCTTCACTAACCACTTTATGAGTATGAATAAAAGGTTCGGGTATTTTTAAAACGCTCTCTTTAATTAAAGAGCTATAGGCCGTTATACCTCCTTTATAATAAACAGAACTTCCCGCTAAGGAAGTGATTTTATGAGATATATTTCCACCGGTAATACTTTCAGCGATGGATAAAGTAAGATTATTTTTTGAGAAAAAATCGGCAATGATTTCAATTATATTGGTAGAAGTGGTTGAGATCAATTTCTCATGTAAAATTTGAGATAGTTTTTTTATTTCTTTAGTAATCGTTTCTTCAAGTAGTTTTTTATCAGTTCCCTTTGCACTCAATCTAAGTTCAATCCTAGCCCCCGAAGGCAAATAAGACAAAGACACAAAATCAGGTAAATTGTTTTCCCAATCCGTTAACGTTGTGGCTAACTCGCTTTCAAGATAATCTACAACAATAACAGAACGCCTTACAATAAAGGGAAGGTTAAATTCTTTTTTTATTTTCGGAATAATAAATTCTTCAAACATAGCTTGGGTTTCATAGGGAACACCCGGAAGGTTAATTAAAATCTTATTTGATTTTTTTGTCCACAAGATAGGAGCTGTACCATATCTATTAATTATAACTTCCGAATGAGAAGGTACAAGAGCTTGTTTACGTGTCAAATCATTCATCGTTCGACCATTTGTACAGTACAACTGGGTGATGTAATCCAAAGCAGGTTGATTAATAACTAATTGATCAGATAGGAATTCTGCTAAAGTTTGTTTGGTTTTATCATCTTTAGTAGGTCCCAGTCCCCCAGTTGTTATTATAAAATTAGTATCAGATGCGAAGGCTTCTTTTAATTTAGTAACTATAGAATCGGGGTTGTCGGAGATTGTCGAAATTTCTGTGACCGAAACCCCTGTAAGATCTAGTTTTTTAGCAATGAAATTAGAATTGGTATCCAGAGTTCTTCCGGAAAGAATTTCATCTCCAATAACGATAATACACGCTTTCATATATATTAATTTAAATATCAAATTTAGATAATTATACAAGATATTTGTGTTAATTTCATGAGTTAAAAATTTAAAAAAAATGAAATTTCAGAAATAATGTAAAATTTTACAATTAATTTATATAAAGTATATGTTCATTCCAAATTTAGAATATTAGTAACGGCTGCATACTAGACACAATATTTCTTAAATTTGAGCCTTTAAATTCACAATTTTTTAAATAAATCAAATTTTATTGAGAATAATTAAAAAATATCAGAATTAAAACCTACACTGCAATCGTAGATAAAATAAACTTATGATAAACACAGTTATCTTTGATATGGATGGGGTAATAGTAGATACTGAGCCTATTCATGAATTGTCATTTAAAAAACATTTTCATTCTATAGGATTGGATATATCTCAGGAAGAATATGATACGTTCAGAGGATTATCTACCCGTAATTTATATCAAAATTTGAAACAAAAATATGGTTTGAAACAAGAGGTTGAGGAATTGGTTCAACAAAAAAGAAATATTTTTAATAAAATTTTTCAAGAAGATGAAGATCTAGATTTATTGCCGGGTGTAAGAAATCTTATCGAAAGTTTATATAAAGATAATTTTCAATTACTTTTGGCTACTTCTTCGGCTCGTGTAACCCTAACTAAAATTTTTGATCGATTTGGATTGTTTCCTTATTTTAAACATATTGTGAGTGGAGAAGATTTTCCAAAATCAAAACCCGATCCTGCTATTTTTTTAGAAGCTGTAAAATTATCAGGACAACCAAAAGAAAACTGTATTGTTATTGAAGATTCGACAAATGGCGTTATTGCTGCCAAAAGGGCCGGAATATTTTGTATAGGTTATAAAAGTGAAGCCTCCGGTGATCAAGATTTGTCTACTGCGGATCAAATAATAAATGATTTTTCTAATTTAGATTCCGATACGATTAGAACCATTGGTTTAGTTAAATAACTTTAATACTTTTGTTAAAATTTTTTTTGAGGTGAAAAAACAATTTGAAATTTTTAAAATATACCGTAAATCCTTAGTACAAGAGATTGACGATTTAAGTATAGAGCAATTACAGAAAATTCCTGAAGGATTTAAAAATAATATTTTTTGGAATGTTGCCCATACGTTGGTTTCTCAACAAATTCTTCATTATAAAATGTCAGGATTAAATCCACTGATAACCAATGACTGGATTGAAAACTATCAAAATGGTACTTTTCCCAGATTTGTAATTACAGAAGATGAAATTGACTACTTAAAAAGTAAGCTAATTATCACCGCTGAACAACTGGAAGAAGATTTTAATGAAAAAAGATTTGAATCTTATACTGAATTTGAAACAAAAATGGGCATTGTGATTTCTTCCGTTGAAGATGCAATAAATTTTAACAATACCCATGAAGCATTACACTACGGAATTGTGTCAAGTATGAAAAAATTAGTGTAAAATATTTTTTTTAAATAAGTTAACAGCCTATAGTGTTAATTGTAAAATAAAAAAACCAAGCACTTTTAAATAAAGTACTTGGTTTCAAAAAATTAAGAATATGGATGAATCTAGGATAATGCTTCAGTTATTTGGGGAATAATCTGTTTTTTACGGGAAACCACCCCTTTAAGGAAAGCTTCGCCGTTTTCAAGTCGTATTCCAAAAGCCTTTTCTGAAGCTTGAGCAGCATTACCCATAGCTAAAATTTTTGAATCACTATCCAACACGTTAGTCACTACAAGTAAAAAAAGATCATAACCTTCTTTATTAATTTGGTCGGTTATAGCAGCCTCTATATTAGATTTGTTAGAAAATACATCATCATAATCAATTGTGTTAACTTGAGCAACCCGTACCTTTTTTCCGTTTACTTCGAAAGATTTAGCATCCAGAGATAGTAATTCTTCGGCAGATTTGTTGGAAAGATTGGTTCCTGCTTTAAGAAGATCAAGTCCATATTTTTCAACCTCAATACCGGCAATTTTTGCTAATTCATGAGCCGCATGTATATCTTCTTGAGTGCAAGTAGGAGATTTAAATAATAACGTATCAGAAATAATCCCTGATAGCATAAGACCTGCGATAGCAGCGGGAATTTCAATAGAATTTTCTTTATAAATTTTTGAAATAATAGTTTGAGTACATCCCACAGGTTCAGCGCGATAGTATAGAGGAACAGAAGTATGAAAATTAGCGATACGATGGTGATCTATTACAGCTAAAATAGTCAATTCTTCAATATCAGCAACCGATTGTTGGAATTCATTGTGATCTACCAAAATAATTTCTTTCGTTTCATCGGAAGCTCTAGAAATGACTCTAGGCGCTTGTATCTTAAAATAATTCAGGGCAAATTGGGTTTCTTCATTAGGGGTACCTAAAGCGACTGCCTCTGTATTTTTACCTAAGGCATTTTGTAAATAAGAAAATGAAATGGCAGAGGTAATGGTGTCGGTATCAGGATTTTGATGCCCTGTAATTAAAATTTTATTCATGTTAGCTAAAATTTGAAAATTTTTTAATCATGTATATAAACACGATGTCTTTTTTATTTAATTTAATATAAAAGCAAATATACATTTTTAAACTTTTTTAGCAAAGAAAGGCGCTTTCTAATTACTGAAATACATATTTTTAAATTAAGTAAAACTTTACTATTTTTGCAGTTAGTATAAATAGTATAATAGTATATAAGTACCGAATATGTTTCAGAATTTACAAGATAAATTAGATAAGGCATTACATAACATCAGCGGGAGAGGAAAGATCACTGAAATTAATGTTGCTGAAACCGTTAAAGAAATTAGAAGAGCTTTAGTGGATGCAGACGTTAGTTATAAAGTAGCCAAAGATTTGACTAAAAGGATTCAGGAGAAAGCCTTAGGTCAAAATGTGCTTACTTCCGTTACGCCGGGTCAGCTAATGGTGAAGATTGTACATGATGAGTTGGCCGATCTAATGGGAGGAGAGAATGTTGGAGTAAATTTGTCGGGAAATCCTACCGTTATCTTAATTGCGGGTTTACAAGGTTCCGGTAAAACTACCTTTTCGGGAAAATTAGCTAATTATCTTAAAACTAAAAAACAAAAAAAAGTATTATTAGTTGCCTGCGACGTATATCGTCCGGCCGCAATTGATCAATTAAAAGTTTTAGGAGATCAAATTGGAGTAGAAGTATACACAGAACCGGAAAGTAAAAATCCGGTTGATATTTCCAGTCATGCCATTGAATATGCTAAACAAAATAAATTTAATGTTGTTATAATTGATACTGCAGGACGTTTGGCAATTGATGAAAGTATGATGAATGAAATCAGAAACGTTCATCAAAAAGTCAGTCCAAATGAAACTTTGTTTGTAGTGGATTCCATGACCGGACAAGATGCGGTTAATACAGCCAAAGCTTTTAATGATGTATTGAATTATGATGGGGTAGTATTAACCAAATTAGACGGCGATACCCGAGGAGGTGCTGCTTTAACTATACGTACTGTGGTTGAAAAACCAATTAAATTTATTTCCACCGGAGAAAAAATGGAAGCGCTGGATATTTTCTATCCTTCGCGTATGGCTGATCGTATCTTAGGAATGGGAGATGTGGTATCACTAGTAGAAAGAGCCCAAGAACAATTTGACGAAGAAGAAGCACGTAAGTTACAGAAAAAGATAGCGAAAAATCAGTTCGGATTCGACGATTTCCTTAATCAAATTAAGCAGATTAAGAAAATGGGAAATATGAAAGATTTGCTTGGAATGATACCGGGTGCAGGTAAAGCATTAAAAGATATTAATATTGATGACGATGCTTTCAAGCATATTGAAGCTTTAATTTATTCCATGACTCCTGAAGAAAGAAGAAATCCGGCTATTATAACTACATCTCGAAAGAATAGAATAGCTAAAGGAAGCGGTAGATCCATACAGGATATCAATCAGCTGTTAAAACAATTTGAACAGATGAGCAAAATGATGAAGATGATGCAAACACCGCAAGGAAGGATGATGATGCAAGCAATGGCAAAACAAATGTCGGGAGGAAAACCTTTTTAAATAAGATATACCTATTATTTAAATAAAAGGCAAACTTTTTAAAGAATCATTAATAACGATTATAATCTTTAACTAGTTAATCGTGAATTATTTAGCTATTAGATGTTATTTCTAGCGTCTATATCGTTAAAAACCTCAAGACTAAACTAATTCTATTAGCTAAAAAAAGTTTATCGGCTGATATAGATCAACAGTTCGCCCTCACCGTAGGTTACAACGACTTCATTTTCTACAGCCACATTACGCGTACCTAATCGTTGCGGAAATATAAGACTTTCATTAGATAAGGGATATTGTAAACCTTTCGTACAAATATTTTTAGCCTCAAAAAATGGGATTAAGGAAATGGTTTTACCTTTTGCGCCGTTAATTTCAGTTGATTTACCCGAGAAAAAGAATTTTGAATAATCATCGTAGAATGTAATGCGGAGTTTATTTTTAAAAAAAAGTGCTGTAGATAAGTTTCCAATGAAATGATCGCTTTCTCTTCCGCTTCCACCGTAAACATCCACGCCATGTATACCTTGATCAAGCAACAATTCTAAAGCCTTATGAAAATCAGTTTTGTTTTGATCCGGAGTTTCAATAATTGGAATAGACGTCGGAATAGTCGATATTTGTACACTATCCAGATCTCCTGAAATATAACTAATTGTAAAAGGCAAATTTTTTACATATCTGCTGTACGCTCCGTCTGTACACGTAATAATAGAATATGAATCTAAATTTTCAGGTAAAATTGTAGGTTTTTTTCCGTTTAAAAAAAGTAATGCTTTATTCATTGGGATTCCAAGGTTCTTCAATTTCATTTGCTAAATGTGCAAAATATCGCGCAAGAACAAACAAATAATCAGACAAACGATTTATAAATTTTTGAATTATGGGTCTTATCTCTTCAATTTCACCTAAAGTGACTATAGTTCTTTCTGATCTTCTGCATACGGTTCTTGCAACATGTGCAGTAGAAGATGATACATTTCCTGCCGGAAGAATAAATTGCTTTAAAGGAGGGAGGGTTTCGCTTATTTCATCAATCCATTGCTCCAATAAAATTATTTTTTCTTCAGAAAGTAAGCAATATATTTTAGGTTTTCCATTTGAAGAATACATTTTTTCTGAAGGAGTAGCTAATTCAGCTCCGATAGTAAAAAGTATATTTTGTATAATTTTTAATTGGTCATCAATATTTTTAAGAGAACCATAACTTCTTAGCAAACCGATATAAGAATTTAATTCATCTATTTCACCATAGGATTGAACGCGAATGGAATTCTTAGATACACGTTTTCCTCCATACAAACCCGTAGTTCCGTCGTCACCTCTTTTCGTATATATTTTCATTAAAATATCTTTTTGTTGCTTGTAAATATGAAAAAGTTTAAAAAATAAATCTTTGAAATTTTTAATAGTAAAGTTAATTTAAATAAAAACGGGACTAAAAGATGCTAAACATTTTTACCCAACAGTTTCTTTATCCTTTTCTTTCTTTCCTTTTTTTCAATGAATTTATTATTTTTTTTATACAATTGTTCCATGATAAAATTAACATTTTCATGGCTGTATTTGGCATATTCTTTTGCAATGATAGGGATCATTTCATCCGTTAAGGATAATCTAATAAAATTTTGAAGCCTTTGATCTAAAGATAAAGATTGAAAACTCATCCGATTTAAATCGATTAAAGAAAAAGAATATGCGTTTTTTTCATGATCATTTTTTATTAGAACATTTCCCGGTGAAAGGTCTTTAAATAAGATATGATTTTCATGAATGGAAAAAACAAACGAAACAAATTCTTTCAGTATAAATTCCCAATCATCAAAACTATTTCTTTTTTCAATAAGTTCCCTAAAAGTAAAATCATACTCAGAATACTTTGAAAAATAAAAAGATCTTTTGATTTTAAAATTATGAATCTCTTCAAAAAAACCAATCGGTTCCGGTGTGTTTATACCCTTAGAAGTTAAAATTTCAGCATGAAAATAAGATCGCTTAGCTTTAGATTTTCTAAAATTAGCATAAACGACTTGATTGAGAAGGTGGGGCTTTTTAAAAGATTTTACCGCTAAGTTTCCCAGCATAGGATGAGGTATTTTACGTAAAGTGTTCCGTTCTTGAAATATAATCTCACCTAAAGAATCAAAGTTTTCGATTATTTCATTTAATATGTCCGTATTGTTAAGATATTTTTTAGATAAATAAGAATTCCATTTCATTTTTTATTCCCTTTTAATTTTGCAGCTCTCGAGTAGAATTCACTTAAAATTATTCCGGTAGACATGGCGACATTTAAACTTTCTGTTTTTTGTTCTATGCCGAATCTGGGAATTGTTAGAGTATGCGTACACAGAGATTTTATTTCATCTGAAACGCCATTTCCTTCATTACCCATAACTACATAAAAATTTTCGGGTAAATCCGTAGTATATAAATTTTCACCTTTCATATCTGTTCCCATAACCGGTATGTTGGAATTTGTCAATATTTCAGCGATGTCTGTATATACAACGTTAACTCTGCTTAATGATCCCATTGCAGATTGAACTGCTTTGGGATTATAGGCATCAGTAGTCCCTTTACTGCACAAAATCTGTTTAATCCCATACCAGTCTGCAAGACGTATAATCGTCCCCAGATTTCCCGGATCTTGTATTTCATCCAATACTAATTGTATTCCGCTATTTAAATTATTTGAGTTTTGAGGTATTTCCAATATTGCTAATGCATCGTGAGGGGTTGTTAGAAAACTAATCTTTTTTAATTCTTCGAAACTGATCATCTGATATTGGTTTTCATCCAAAAAAGAAATGGGAACCGTACTGTAAATGTTTTTTACAGAAAACTGCGAAAAGCAGAATTCTTTAATGCTTTTTATACCCTCAACAACAAATAAGTTATATTTTTGTCTATACTTTTTTTTTGAAAGCGACTGAATAAGTTTAATTTTACTTGCAGACAACATAAAATGAAATTAGGATACAATATTATAGTAAAAATATTGATTTTTGTTCAACTGTTTCTCATTTTTTCATGTAGAACAAATAAAGTACCTAAAAATGGACATTTATTTATTGATAATAAATATAAATATGTAGATAAAAAAGGAAAACCCTATTTGGATGCATACGGGAACCCTTTTTTGAATAAAAAAGGCAAAGAAATTATCAACGAATACAAGAAACCATTTGAGGATGAATTGGACAGTTATGTAAAGCAAAAATCTAATAAAAAAATACTATTCATAATTCCATTAGGTTTGTGGCTGTATGATTTCTCAAATCCTACATTCGATTCCGTCTACGCAGAATACTATTCCGTTAGTCAAAAACAAAGAAATCAAAAATTACTGGATTCTTTATATGTAAAATATAACTTAAAAAATTATGTTGGCAAATCCAGATGGTTCGATCGCTTTTTTTATAATAATGGAGAAGCTCCTGTATTAGTTGATACCTTAATATCTAAAACTTCTTCAAAAAACATACAACAATATTTTAAAAACAGAGGTTGGCGTAAGTCCATTGTAAGAGACAGTGTAATTACTTCCGGTAAAAAAGCTCATGTGCAGTATTCCATAAAATTAGGGCGTCCTATGATTATGGATACAATTACGTATGATATTGCCGATGAAATAAAAGATGATTTATATGCTCATTATTTAAAACGAACAAGACAGGCGAAGAAAAAAAAGTCTCCAACTCATGAACTTTCAAAAGACGAATTTATATACAACATATTCAGTAGAGGCTCCTATGTTAAAAAAGGAGATCGATTAGATGCCTATGTAATTGAGAATGAGATATCCCGTTTGGAAAACCGTTTTAAAAATATGGGATATTATCGTTTCAATGATCTTAAAGATGAAGTTATTTACTATGTAGATACGGCTAATAATGTATATGATGTTTCGGTCAGATTATCAATCAAGAAAAGCCAAATAGGAAGTTCGACTACTACCCCAGCTGTTACCGATTCCACTAGATCGGATACTCTTAAGAAAGATACTTTAGTACATAAATTCAAAAGATTTAAATACAATAAAATAAACATTTCACTTTTAGATAATGAAAATAAAGATACAAGTAAAAATACTATAGACTCAAGTTTCTATGTAACTACCAAAAAAATAGTAAGAAGGGTTGACGGTAGGAAAACAAAAATGATGGTTAACGATACCATTGCTTTCATTGTTAACCATTTAGGAAATAAATATAAAAACAGAGTATTGGCAGATATGCTAGCCATTGAAAAAGGGCATTCATATAATTTAAGCTCTGAGACTCGTACTCGAAGGAATATATATAAAGTAAATAATTTTAACATCCTCGGTTTTAATACAGTTCCTGAAAAAGACTCTGATTCCACCTTAATATCCAATATCATCCTTTCTCCCATGGATAAATATTCTTATGAATTAGGATTTGAAGCGTTTAATTCAGGTGTTGTTAATTTCGGTATAACTCCCAATCTTACCTTTACGGTAAAAAATCTTTTTGGGGGAGCAGAAAATTTAAGTGTCAGTTTTGGAGGATCCTTAGGAAATATTAAAACCAAAAAAAATAACAGTAAAATTTTTAATGCATCGGAACTATCAGCGCAGGCCAGTTTATCCTTTCCTAAGCTTATTTTGCCTTTCAACGCTAAAAGATTAATTCCTAAAGCCTGGGGGCCTTCATCGGCAATTTCTTTAGGATATAATGCACAATATAACATAGGTTTGGATAAAAGAAGTTATAATGCCGGATTACTTTATAATTTCAATCCCACTCGAACAACCGTTCACCAAATTACATTATGGAATCTACAATATACACAGTTTTTAAATCCTAATAATTATTTCAACATATATACACAAGACAGTAAAGTAAGAAATAGTGTTTACGATTTATATTTTCAACAGTACCCTTCCGCCAAAGAGGAATATGACAAAAACCATAACGACAATGATTTACTGTTTCAAATCCAGAATAATATAGACTTTCAAGATTATTTAAGATCTACGCATTTAAGTTTAGCTAACGATTACGACTTAATGGAATTTCGTCGTTATCGTTTCACACAGAATGTATTAATCTCCTCTTTTAAATATGATTTTACCTACGATCAACGATTAGGATATTTTCCGGGTAAACATCCATTTTATTTAAAAGCACAAGTGGAATTAGCCGGTAATCTGGAATCTTTATTTAACAAAACACTCAAAGATTTTACAACTTCCAATAATAAAACTATAAAACAAATATTTGGAGTTCCCTATTCACAATATGTGAAATTCGATTTAGATCTAAGGAAATTTTGGATTTTTTCCGGAAAAAAATCGTTTAATGCAAGACTTTTTACCGGAATAGGAATACCTTATGGAAATTCCTTTAGTATGCCTTTTGACCGAAGCTACTCTGTGGGTGGCCCGAGTGATGTTCGAGCATGGAAATCTTTTGGTTTTGGTCCGGGATCATCAAAATTAGGCGGAAAAGACGGCTATGAACTAATAGCGATCGATAATTTTAAATTATTGACTCAGGTAGAATACAGGTTTCCTTTACCGAGTAAAGGGTTTGAAGGAGCTTTATTTGTAGATGCAGGAAATGTCTGGGGGATAAATAATAATTCACTGAATAAATTTGAATTTAATTCCTTCTATAAAGAACTGGGTATAGGAGGAGGATGGGGGATCCGTTGGGATATAAGTAACTTTATAATTCGTTTTGATTTTGCTTATCGTTTTCATGATCCAAGAAGAGATGAAAATGACCGATGGTATTTTAAATATATCAATCTGTTGAAACCTCAAGTTAATTTTGCTATCGACTATCCGTTTTAATCAAATAATTTTTGTTTGCATAAATACGTTGATATATGAATTCATAAAATTCGGAAAATGAGCTTTTTTAAAAATGTTAGATTACGGAATTGGTTTGGGTATATATTGGCGCTTATAGTAGCTCTATTTATTATAATCTTTTCTAACAGCAAAGTTGAAGAATTAAAAGAAGAAGAATCCGTAAAAATTTCAAATTATGCCAAAACGTTGGAATTATTAAACACGGAAACAGATATTCCTCCTAAGACACAATTTTTTTTAGTGCAGCTTATCGAGCAAAACACTACCATACCCGTAATTTTAGTAGATGAAAAAGGAAATTACATCGATTCTAAAAATGTAAGTAAAAAAATTATTTCAGATACTTTAAAATTAAAGGAAGAATTGCACGAAATGGCAGAATCCTATTATCCCATTCTTATTAAACTTCCTTTTGGAAATCAATACGTGTATTATAAAAACTCGGTTCTGCTAACACAATTAGGTTATTATCCCATTGTACTAATTATACTAGTAACATTGTTTGTATGGTTTACCTATTGGTATTTTAAAACCGTAAAAAAAACAGAGCAAAGTTTACTTTGGGCTGGAATGGCTAAGGAAACCGCACATCAAATTGGTACGCCGCTTTCATCCATCATGGGATGGCTGGAAATATTAAAAACAGAAGAAATTGATCAGAAACCGATAATAAATATTGAAAAAGATGTACATAGACTGCAAAATATTACCGACAGATTCTCTAAAATAGGATCAACTCCTTCTCTAAAAAAAGAAGATATCGTGGAAATATCGGAACAAGCATTTATGTATTTGAAAAGAAGAATGTCCAAACAAATCGGGTTTGAATTTCAAGCACCGGAGTATCCTGTATATGTTTCTTTAAATAACATCTTATATAGTTGGGTTATCGAAAATCTTATTAAAAATTCAGCAGATGCCATGAAAGGAGAAGGAAAAATTAAATTGCAAATCCACGATAACAAAAAAAATATTTTTATAGATATTTCCGATGAAGGATCAGGCATTGAATCAAAAAATGTGAAAAAAATATTCAAACCCGGATTTACAACTAAAAAAAGAGGATGGGGGCTAGGCTTGTCTTTGGCCAGGCGAATTATTGAAGATTATCACTACGGTAAAATTTTCGTTCAAAATACCGAAATTAATAAAGGAACTACTTTTAGAATAATTTTAAAAAAATAATTTTTAAAAATTTTATTGAGTAATAGAAAAAAACGTAGTAATTTAATTACTTTTGATATTATGATATTACGAGGAGAACATTTAATTAAAACATACGGAAACAAACGAGTAGTTAAAGATGTTTCATTAAATGTAAAACAAGGAGAAATAGTAGGATTGTTAGGGCCTAATGGAGCCGGAAAAACCACTTCTTTTTATATGATTGTAGGCTTAATCAAGCCTACTCAAGGAAATGTATTTTTGGATAAGATTAACATAACCAAAGATGCCATGTATAAAAGAGCACAAAAAGGAATCGGGTATTTGGCTCAAGAAGCTTCCATATTCAGGAAATTATCAGTAGAAGATAATATTGTGGGCGTGTTGGAGATGACAAAACTTTCGAAGAAAGAAAGAAAAATAAAAGCAGATTCTTTAATAGAAGAATTTGGTTTAGAACACGTTCGTAAGAACCGAGGAGATTTATTGTCGGGAGGAGAAAGACGTCGTTGCGAAATTGCCCGATGTCTAGCTACCGATCCTAAATTTATTTTACTGGACGAACCCTTTGCAGGAGTTGACCCAATTGCCGTTGAAGACATTCAAAAAGTCGTGCGTTCTTTAGTAAATAAAAACATAGGAATTTTAATAACAGACCATAACGTTCAGCAAACTCTGGCTATCACTCATAGAACTTATGTTATGTTCGAAGGAAATATATTAAAGGAAGGATATCCCGAAGAATTAGCAAATGATCCGATAGTTCGTCAAGTATATTTAGGAGAAAATTTCAGATTTGAAAAAATATAATAATGAAAAAAATTTTAACAGGACTATTTATCACTTTAATGGCTACATTAAATTATAGTCAACAAGTTCCATTAATTTCCAAAACTGAATTTTCCGAAGAAGCCTTAAAGCAACTAGTAGTTGATACGGATAATAAAGAAACAACGATGCAATCCGTACTAAATAAACACAAAGGTAAAGTTACGATCCTTAAATTTTGGGCATCTTGGTGTAAAGATTGCATAGTGGGAATGTCCGATTCACGGACTCTTAAGCAAAAAAATAATAATGTAGATTTTATCTATCTGTCATTAGACAAAAATTACGACTCTTGGAAAAACGGTATCACCAAGTATGAATTAAATACGGGTGATAATTATTGGTTTTCAATCGGTTGGAAAAATCCTTTTACAGAATATATTGAATTAAATTGGATTCCACGCTATATGGTAATAGATCAACAAGGAAAAATTGCTTTCTATTATGCGATTACGGCAAATGACATAGAAATACAAAAAACCATAGATGCGTTGCAGGAAAAATAAAGCTAAATTATTTACTTATTTCTAAAAGTTTCTCAGCTTCTATCAACTGGTTATACCAATTTTCTCCGAATTTTCTAATTAAAGGTTCTTTTAAAAATTCAAAAACTTTAACATTAAGTTCTTTACCTAAAGTACATGCATCCTTGCATATATACCATTCATCATAATTTACCGCAACATATTTTCGTAATTTTTGAAGACGAACCGGATACAGATGACAAGAAATAGGTTTTTTAAAATCAATTTTACCGTCTTCGTAAGCCTTTTCAATGGCGCATTTCGCAGCTTGATTTTCATCATAGATTACATAAGCACATTCTCTACCCTCTATTAACGGAGTAACATAATCATCATCAAGGTCGGTTGTATATTTACCCTCCAATTCAATAGCCTTTCTTCCTTCCTCTCTAAGATAAGGCGATACTTGCTCATATATGTCTTCAAGAATCGGTAATTCTTCTTCATCGAGTGGAGCTCCCGAATCTCCTTCTACACAACATATCCCTTTGCATTTACTAAGATTACAAACAAATTGTTTCTGTAATACATCTAAAGAAATTATTGTATCTTCTATTTGAATCATGATTTTTGAAAATAAATTCAAAGATAGCATTAAATTTTTATTAAAAGTTTATATAACTTTACAAAAAAACAGTAACTTTGATAAAATGTATGCTATACATTTTTGTGTTCTTAAGAAATAAATGTGTTTGCATCAATATGTTAAATTAATTTTTTAGTGCAAATTATGAAAAAAATCGTATTAATAGGTGGAGGTTTTGCTGGGATTAATATAATCACCAGATTGTCCAATGATCCTAATTTTGAAATTACCTTAGTCGACAAAAACAACTATAATTTTTTTCCACCATTAATATATCAAGTAAGTTCAAGTATTTTAGATCCCGCAGCTATCAGCTATCCTTTCCGTAGATTTATAAGACATAAAAAAAATGTTAAATTCAGATTGGGAGAATTAATTGAAATCAAATCTGATGAAAACAAAGTAGTCTTATCTAATGGAGAATTAGATTATGATATTTTGATTTTAGCAACGGGAACGCAAAGTAACTATTTCGGAATGGAAAATTTAGAGAAATATGCCTTTCCAATGAAAACCTTAAATGATGCTTTGTTACTTAGAAATATACTTTTAGAAAGGTTAGAAGCCGCCAGTAGAGAAACTGATTTAGTAGAAAAGAAAAGATTATTATCCATCGTCATCACCGGAGGTGGACCTGCCGGAGTTGAAATAGCCGGAGTTATTCGCGAAATTATCAACTACATTGAAAATGTTGACTATAAAGATTTAAAAGGCCAAATTCAAGTCTATTTGGTAGAAGGAAGCCCCGTATTATTGGGACCTATGAGCGAAAAATCTCACAAAGAAGCTTATCATGCTTTAGATAAATTAGGAGTTAAAATACTGGTAAATACTCAAGTAAAAGATTGTGATGAAAATACCATATATTTTTCTAACGGAGATAAAATTGAAACAAAAACCATAATCTGGACAGCGGGAGTAACTTCAAGAATTTTTGAAGGAATACCCAAAGAAGTGTATGGAAGAGGTAGACGTATGCAAGTTGACGCGTATAATAAAGTTCAAGGATTTTCTAATGTATATGCAATAGGGGATACCTGCATCATGACTACTGATCCTAATTTTCCTGCAGGACATCCGCAATTAGCCCAAGTAGCAATACAACAAGGAAAAAATTTGGCTAATAATTTAAAAAAACAACTTACCCAAGACAACTATCAACCTGTACCATTCAGTTATAAAGATAGAGGGTCTATGGCAGTTATCGGAAGAAATAAAGCCGTAGCCGATCTGATTCATCCTACCTTATTTTTAAAAGGATTACCGGCATGGATTATTTGGTCGTCCATCCACTTAATTTCTTTAGTTTCCATAGGTAATAGATTAAATACTTTATATCGTTGGTTAACCATATATATATCTAAAAATTCTTCCTTAGGAAGTGCCTATAAAATTGGAGATCCAAGACCCTGAATACCTAAAATATTGTATAAATTTCAGAAATAAAATTTATACTACAATCTGAGAATTATTTTCTTTTTTATTAATAGGAGTAGAATTATTTTGATCCATACTAACGGTGCCTTTATATAAGGCACCATTTTCCACTTGAAAACTTTTTACCTGCATATTTCCTATAATAGACCCCGAGTTTTTCAAACTAAGATTATCAACAAAAATATCGCCGTCAATTTGGCCATATACAATAAGTTCTTTAGTTCTAATATCTCCTTTAACACTTCCTTTCTGACCAACAACAAGCCCACAAGTGCTGTTGACATTTCCTAATGTTTGACCATCAATTCTAATAAATTCCTTACATTCTATATTTCCTTCAATTTTACAATCTTCCGCAATAATAGTAGTAATATTTTCTGTAGATAAATTAAGAGCAGCTCCTTTTTTTTTGTTGAACATAGTTAGTTTATTTTATAGTAGTTAAATTTATTTCATATTTAGTTTACATGCAAATAATTATTTGGATTTTCTTTTTCTTTATTTAAAATAATTTCATAATGAACATGAGGTCCGGTAGAACGGCCGGTACTTCCTAATTCACCAATAACATCTCCGGCATTGACAACCTGTCCTTCTTTAACCAATATTTTAGACATGTGACCGTATAATGTTTCATAACCGAAATGGTGCTTTATCATTACACAATTGCCGTATCCTCCTCTAACACTGGCAAAGGTAACAACCCCATTCGCAGTAGCATGAATAGGATCACCAATAGTTCCCGCTATATCCAAACCCGGATGAAACTCGGATCCTCTACCTTTTTTCATCGGATTTCCTCTCACGCCAAAATTAGAAGTAATCCTTCCAACGTGAGGTAAGCCGATAGGAATAAATTGAATCTTTTTGTATATATCGGAAATTCTCTTTTTTTTATTTTCAATTAAATTTAAGTTAGAATCATTAACAGGATAATACTCTCCCCCCACATTATCAACATTATAATTAGTAGTGGAAGTAGGGAGCGTTTTAACTTGACGATCTTTAAGGTATCTCTCAATTTTTAATAAAGACTTTTCAGCTTCGTTAAGATTGATAATCATATCATTTAATTTTTTAGTATCCAACTTACTTTCAAGGTCGGCAATCTTAACATGTAAATCTTGTTTTTGGTAATACACATAACTTATGTAACTAACCAATCCCGCAACTAAACAAAAAATAGTAAAAATTGATAAAAGTAAAATCTTTTTGTACAGAAAAATATTTTTTATATGCTTATTCTTAACAGAAAAAATTTTTGTTTCCAGTGAATTTTTATCAGTAATAATTATAGTGGAATATTTAGATTTGTTATTTTTCATAGTATAATATTCTGAAGGTAGTGGAACAAATATAAAAAAATTAAAACAAAAAGTATAATGTAAACATTACGTTTAACAATAAATTAGCAAAAATTTAGACATTATTTGTAAGCTCAAAACTGTCCACAATTTTCGCTAATTTAAAAAATAAAAATACAATTTGTAATAGATAGTATATGCCAAATATCACTTATTAGTATAATAAAAATATATTTACCGCAAAAAATTACACCTTACGAAGAAAGAGAAATTTACATACATTTAATTAGAATAATAACTTATAGACATCCTCAACCTTAGAAACCATTTCAACCCTAATATTATATTTCTTGCGATCAATTTTATTATACTTAGAAATGAAAATGACATCATAACCCAATTTTTCAGCCTCAATAATTCGCTGTTCAATACGATTTACAGGTCTGATTTCACCACTTAAACCAATTTCACCGGCAAATAAACAATTGTCCGGTAAAGAAATATCCTCATTAGAAGACAAAATAGCACAAATAACAGCTAAATCAATAGCAGGATCATCAACACGAATACCTCCGGTAACATTTAAAAAAACATCCTTCGTTCCCAAATGAAAACCAGCACGCTTTTCCAAAACTGCTAATAACATATTTAATCGTTTGACGTCAAAACCCGTTGTCACCCGTTGAGGCGTTCCATAAACAGCCGTTGATACCAATGCTTGAATTTCAACCAACATAGGGCGTAATCCTTCTAAAGTAACCGCAATAGCATTTCCCGATAAACTTTCATCTTTTTTAGATACTAAAATTTCAGACGGATTTTTTACCTGTTTCAATCCGGAAGAGAACATTTCATAAATTCCAAGTTCGGAAGTAGAACCATATCTATTTTTATTTGCACGTAAAAGTCGGTAAACATAATTTCTGTCCCCTTCAAACTGAAGAACGACATCTACCATATGCTCCAAAATTTTAGGACCGGCTATAGAACCTTCCTTAGTAATATGTCCAATTAAAAAAACAGGTGTAGAAGTTTCCTTAGCATATTTAATTAATTCGGAAGCGCATTCTCTAATTTGAGATATACTTCCCGGAGAAGATTCTATATAAGAGGAATGTAGAGTTTGAATGGAATCAATCACTAACAACTCCGGTTGAAGCTCATGAGCTTTCTTTAAAATCTTTTGAGTTGAAGTTTCCGTTAAAATATAGCATTCAGAATTAGAAATATCCAGACGGTCAGATCTCATTTTAATTTGATTACTGCTTTCCTCTCCTGAAACATATAATACTTTTCTGGGTATTTGTAAAGAAATTTGCAACAATAAAGTAGATTTACCAATGCCGGGTTCGCCTCCAATCAAAATAACACTTCCGGGAACAATACCGCCACCTAATAAATGATCCAGTTCAGAGTCATTAGAAAGAATACGATATTCATCCGTAGTTTCAATTTCGTGAATCTTATATATTTTATTTTTAGAAGAAGAGGAACTAAGGGAAGAAATAGAATTTGCAGAACTTTTTTCAATAACTTCTTCTACAATAGTGTTCCATTCTCCGCATACTTTACATTGACCCAGCCATTGAGAATATTGAGTTCCGCAATTTTGACAAAAAAAAGTAGTTTTAGCCTTAGCCATATTTGATAGATATATATAGTTATTTACATTTATTAGTTAGTACAAAGATAGTCTATAATAATCTTTGTTAATGAGTTTATAATAACAAGTATTAGGAGCATTAAAAAAATATAAAAAAAAATTAAAAAAAATTTAGGAGCTTAAGGGTTTGATATACAGTATATTAGTAATAAATTAGGAAAAAAGATTAAAAAAAGATTACAAAAAAACTTGCGGGGAAAGAAAAAGTAGCTATCTTTGCACCCGCAAGTCAGGAACAACGAAAGAGAAAAATAGAAGAAGAGAGACCTGAGAAG